>NZ_LGIA01000032.1 GCF_001270965.1 Sunxiuqinia dokdonensis
CTTCAAATGTGTAATCGCCCACGACAAAATCATCGACTGGGGATTTGATGACGTCATACTTAACCGGAAAGTTTTGATCCAGAAATGCGGTCTGATTGGTTGCGACGTTTCGAATGGCTGCATCTGTGTGTACGGTCGTGTCGCCAAGTCCGACAGAAAAAATAGGGTAGTTGACGGATTCTGCAACAAAAGCCGGATCAGTTCCGGCGTTGAAAATTCCATCGCCCAGCAGAACCAGTGCGCCAACGTTGGAGGAGATGTAATTCTGATTGATTGATGCCAGCAAGTTGCTGTAATCCGAGCGTTTTCCTTGAAAATCGGCCTGATTTGACTTCCTCGTTTCGCTGTCAAAAAGCAGAACTTCCGGTTCAAATTCATTCAAATTCGCTGTTAACTGTTTGACGGCATTCCGTATTTCATCCTGAAAATTATGCAAGGATTCTGAATTATCGATTCCAACGATCAAAACGGGCTTTCGCGTTTTGTGCTTCAGGTGTTGCACTGCCAACTGCATAAATAGGGCTGCCAGCAAAAAAACAGACAAGAACCGCAACCCACTGAGTACCCTGATTTGCATGAGGGTCAGTGGTGAATCCTGCTTCGATTTTCGATACAAGACAAAGCTAAAAACAGCAGCAATGATTACACAAAGCAGAAACAACCACAAAGGATATGTCGTGTTAAGATAGAGTTTCAATTTTCAAAATTTTATGGCTGGACCTGTTTTGCAACCAATTCGGCTTCGATGCTTTGAGCTTGGCTCAATCGTGTAGTTACACCGATGCCTGCACCGCATAGAAGCAACCAAAATTAACACTCTTGAGGAAACTTGCGAAATTATTGCCCGAAATCTACCATGCCGGTTACAACTTTTAACGAAACAAAAATTTGGGATCGGGGTTAAATTGTTGCTTGCGGTGGTTTAATTTGATCATTCACAAGATTCACCAGTTGAATTCTGTTCCTGACACCAGTTTTGGTATAGATGCGATGGGCGTGATCTTTCACCGTTTGTACCGTGATGAACAAGGAGTCTGCAATGGCTTGGTTGGTTTTGCCAGCGCAAATTTCCAGGATAATCTCTGCTTCCCGTTTCGTAATTTCAAAACGATCGCAAAACAGCGTGGAAAAATCGTTTGTGTCATTTTGAACCGGATCTGCTTGAAAATAAATCCAGGCGGGCGATAGGGTGATTTGGCTGAAGTAAAAAAGTACAAACAAAATGATCGCAATCCAGTGCGAAGAGGCCATAAATAAAGCAATTGTAGCAAGTAGAGCCGGAACCAAAAGCAGCGCGGCCAAAATTGGTTTATCCAAATTTTGTGGCTTGTTTTGCCTCGTTACAAGAAATATGACACTGCCCAACGACACAACAATGAAGTTGGCCAAGGCGAAACTATTGAAAAGTAAACTTAACCGAACCGCCTCGTTTTGGACCAGGTGAGTTCGAAAATAATTTGCCAAAGCAAGAAAAACAAGGACGCAAGTTGAAAAATAAAGAATACTTACGATGCCTTTCAACTTGCGGCCTGTTAACTCAATACAAAACTGAATAAACAGATACCAGCCAACCAGCAACAAGGGAAAACCAAGGAAAGGAAAAATGCCTACAACATTCAGCAAGGTATCTGGCGAACTGATGACATGAGTCAGCAAAAAGCGAACAGCCAGGTAACTCCAAATGCTGTAAAAGCCAAAAGCTGCCATAAACGCCACATAGTAAAACAGGGAAGAAGCAAAGGAGGTTTCATGTTGCTTCTTCACCCGGTAGGCAGTCATGAGAGCAAAAACAACCAGCCCCACGGACACGACAAAACTAAATGCAAACAAAGCTAGCTTCATAAGGGAAGCCAAATTAAGAAAAAGCCGCCAGACCCTCTCACTACCTAAGTAGGAATCTCAGCAATGCAGCACATTTAAACCAAAAACAAAGTAGGATTTTCAATAAACACAACTTTAGTAGGAAGGATTTCAGAACACAATATTGTAAGTTTGATTGTCATTTAAAACTCAAAACAATGGAACTCATAAATTACACCCGATTAACACCAACACTTGGCGGAAGTTTCAGCAATGGCTGGCAAGTGATGAAGAGCTATTTTTTATACCTGCTTCTGGTGGTTGTTGTTATTGGCATGGTCAACGGGCCGGGTGGTTTCAAGGTCGATGCCGATTCCGGAGCCTTCGGATTTATACACGGAATTCCGCTCAAACCCGACAATTTGTTCGTCACCGTCGGAACAATTTTTTTGGTTCTTTTCGGATTTGCCTATTACTTTCTTTTGGTGCCTGTTTTCAACTACAGCGCTAAGTTGATTTACATTGACGCTGTGAGAGAAAAAGAAATCGAGCTTCAAAAATTAATCGCCGGTTTCAGTAACTACCTGAATGTCATTTTAGCAAACTTGCTGAAAAGTGCCTTGGTAGTCATGGGCTTCCTATTCTTCATCATTCCCGGAATAATTATTGCGTGCAGGCTGGCTTTTGTTTCTTATTTGGTGATGGATAAAAACCTGGATCCGATGCAGGCCATTGAACAAAGCTGGAAATTAACCCGCGGCATTGGCTGGACAATTTTTGGAATGGCCATTCTTTCTGTTTTCATTTTCATCCTTGGCTTGATGATGCTGATTATTGGCGTATTTCCGGCTTTAATCTGGATTCATTCATCCTTTGCTTCCATTTACCAAGCGGCATTAAACCGGCAGGAAGGGCTGATTGAATATTAAATGTGTCACTTTCGAACCAACACAGCATTAGCTTCAAAAATTGCGAAGTGATAAAACCACTGAGCCGGACAGAAATGGCCGGCTTTTTCTATCTTTAGTCATTCGAAAATTACGAATGTTGGCTTGGTGAAAAGATTGGGTGATCCTGCCTTGATCACTTCATTCAAAATGGTCGGGCTGGCGTTTTATTAGATTCAATTTTTTCAATTATGAAGTTAAGTTGTCTGATCAGAAACAGTTGCATTTTTATTTTTGCATTGGCCTTAATTGCCCCATTGACGGGGCGTTCGCAGTATTTTTCAACAGGGCAGGAGCCGGCAAAAATCAAATGGCGACAAATCAATACGGCAAATTTTCAATTGATTTATCCTGAAGATTACGAAGAGAAAGCGCGGCAGGTCGCCTCCATTTTCGAGAAAGTTTATGCATATGGGCATCAAAGCCTGGGCCATGAGCCTCGAAAAATTTCGGTCATTTTACATACGCATACCGTCAAATCAAACGGATTGGTTGCCTGGTCGCCAAAGCGCGTGGAGCTGTTCACGACGCCGCACCAAGGGATTTATGCACAAGACTGGATTGAACAACTGGCCATTCACGAATTCAGGCATGTGGTTCAAATGGATAAAATTCAGCAGGAATTACCTCGTCTACTGACCGTTCTTTTTGGCGAACAAGCTGCTGCCGTCACGGTTGGCGCTTACTTGCCTTTTTGGTTTATCGAAGGCGACGCGGTGGTTACAGAAACGGCTTTGTCCAATGCGGGTCGTGGACGATTGCCCTCATTTTTAATGGAAAACAAAGCTCAAGCCGTTGAAAAAGGTTTGTATTCTTTCAATAAAGCTTCGATGGGATCGTACAAAGATTTTGTGCCGAACCGCTATAAGTTCGGTTATTGGATGGTGGGTGGCACCCGTCAAAAATACGGGGCACATTTTTGGTCTGACGTATTGGAAGAGATTGCTCAAAGGCCACTTTCTGTCAGTCCGTTTAACCGGGTACTAAAGCGCGAAACCGGTTTCAGGCAGAAAGAATTGTATGAAACGCTTTTTTCAGAATACCGCAAGGAATGGAGCCGCGAACTTGAAGGTCTGGACTTAACTCCAGTGTCATTGTTGACCCAACGGGCCAAGTTTCAAACAAATTATACCCAGGCCCATGCACTAAATGACTCGACCATCATTGCATTAAAGCACAGCCGCTCAGATCTTACCCGGATTGTGAAGTTGACGGCAGGCGCAGAGGAAATTGTTTTTACTCCCGGGAGTATTTTCCAGGAATCATTTTCGGGTGAAAAAAATATGCTGATCTGGTCGGAGCGAAGACCTGATGTGCGTTGGACGCATGCTGACCGTTCTGTAATAGTCGTTTATAATATAGCGAACCGCAAAAAACAGGAATTCAGGTATGAAAACAAACTGTTTAGCCCTCAGATTGCGCCTGAGAAGTTGCGTTTTGCTGCGGTTGAAGTTGATAAAACCAACCGCTATTTCCTGTCGGTTTTCGACTTGGCTAGCGGAAAACGATTAAAGCAATTCGCGTTTCCCCAAAATCCTTTCCTGTTTACACCTTGCTGGGACAGTAATGGCGAAAAACTTTATTTCGTTGCCTTATCATCCCAGGGAAAATCATTGGTTTCGGTCAATCTTTTCGATGAAAAGCTGGACACCTTGATTGCGGCCAGCTTCCACGAAATCAGAAATCCTGAGTTTGCTGATGGGACCGTTTATTTCACCGGTTCATTCACCGGAATCGACAATATTTACGCTCATCATCTCAACGATGGAAACACCGAGCAATTGAGTTCGGTGGCATTCGGAGCCGATTATCCCGCCATCTCCAACGGAAAAATTTTACTGAGCAATTACACCAGTGATGGTTACCAGTTGGCTAGTTTGGATAACAGTGAGGCTGATGGTACTTCGTTGGACGAAATTCTGCCAAAAAAATACGAACTCGCAGAAACATTGGCCCGGCAGGAAGGGCAGGTGCTGGATTTTTCTGATCAGGAGCCGGCCGTAGTTTCAAGCAAACCGTATCGTAAGCTCGCTCATATTTTTAATTTTCACAGTTGGGCTCCGGTTTATGTTGATATTGATGATTCGGACATTCAACCGGGTGTTTCGCTTTTTTCGCAAAACAAACTGGGTACGGCCGAAACCCGGCTGGGATATGAATACAATTGGGAAGAAGAGGCAGGAAAGTACATTGTAGCTTTCAAATACTCGGGATTGTTCCCGGTATTCGATGCCGAGCTTAACTATGGCAAGCGAAACCGTGATTTTAAGGTCATTCAGCAAACTTCAGTGCAGACTCCTTCGGGTTTTGCAACTGTAAATGATACGGTCAGACAAAACATTGAATGGAACGAACTTAGTTTTGAAGGGGGTGTTTCGATTCCGCTGGTGTTTAGTCAGGGAAAATATACGCAGCTTGTTCGGCCTGAAATAGAGTATTCATACCAAAATGTGTCGCACACGAGTTCAACCCCGAGCGAATTTTACAAAGGATATTATCACGCACTGACCTACCGCTTGTTTTTGCAGAATTCGCTTGGCCGTTCCGAACTGGATTTGCAAGCACGATGGGCACAAGCCATCGAATTCATTTATCGCGATGGCCTGAAAGGAAGTAGCGATATTGGAAGTCTTGCGGCTGTTCAAGGTTATTTGTTTTTTCCGGGATTCTTCAATAATCACGGTATCAAAATCTTCAACGGATACCAAAATAAAAAGCCTGGATCATCCTTCGCATTTGGAAATTCCGTTCGGATTCCGAGGGGATATCACAGCTTTCAAAACGATAAACTGTACACTTTGGGGACTGACTATGTGATGCCTCTGGTATATCCCGACTTAAGTGTGGGCCGGTTGATTTATCTGAAACGGGTGCGATCATCCTTCTTTTACGATTATGGGCGAGGCAGAGGAGATATTTACTCCAGCGATGGTGAGGTTGCCGGAAGATACACCACAAAGATGCAATCGTTGGGTGTTGAGTTGACGGCTGACGGCCATTTTCTACGCTTGGTCACGCCCGTGTCACTTGGCTTTCGTGGTGCTTATATGCCTGACACGCAAAACTTTCACCTGCAAGTGTTGTTCTCCGTAAGTTTTGATTCACTTTGAACGTAATGTCAGAACGGTGATTTCCGGATTCATTTCAATACGGCCCAGCAGGCCAACGCAGCCCAAACCTCGATTGACGTATAAATATTGGTCACCTTCCCGGTAAAGTCCGCCCCAGTATTTTTGCACAAAATACATCGGGCTAAATTCAATGCCTGCAAATTGAACACCCGATTGAGCAGCATGTGTGTGGCCCGAAAGTGTTAATGAAACAGGCGTTTTTCCAATAACTTGCCCGGCCCAATGCGCCGGATCATGGGTTAATAGAATTTTAAAAGAATCATCTGCAGTTTGTTTGATGGCTTTGTCCAGATCTGCATATTGCGGAAATGGCGGGTGGCCCCAGTTTTCAACGCCAATCACCTCAATAGTGGTGTTGTTAATCAAAGTGTCAGCCGATTCGTTCAGCAACAACCGAAAACCTGCCGTTTCAATCTTTGTGAGTAGTGCTTGATGATTTGATGCTTTTAATCCCGCATCTTCCCAGTTGGAATAATCGCCATAATCATGGTTGCCCAATATGGCAAACTTACCATGACTGGCAGTCATTTCCGCCAATGCCTCTTCAAAACCCAGCATTTCCTGATAGTAGTTATTCACCATATCGCCTGTAAAAAAAATCAGCTCAGGATCAAAACTGTTGATTTTGTCGGTCGCTCGCTTCAGAAATGAAGCATCTTCAAAACTTCCCAGGTGGAAATCAGAAATTTGAACCAGTACCGTTTTATCCAGAGATTTAGGCAAATCTTTCAGATACACATCTTGCTCAACAACACGAAGCGATTTCCGCCCGAAAGCTATGCCGTACCCAATGTTGAGCATTAGTCCGAGACTCAGAATCGTGGCGCTCATCAGCAATACTCGTGCATGAAATCTTGCCCGGAACAAGCGAAAAATCAAGGCAATTAGAAGTGAAGCCGACAACAGAATTTTCGGAACCAGATTCAGAAAGGATACTGAAATGACAAAATAAAAAAATTGGTAGTCTGTTGTCTGCCTAATCTTCTCGGGATTCAAAAATGCAAAAGCTAATATGCCTGTCAAAACAGCCGTCAAGCCCCAATATACGATACTTACCTGTCGCTTAATCTTCGGACGGTCTAGCAATTCATGAATGGCAAAAAACGCCAGAACCTCAATCAAAAAAACAAGAGCAAAAAAAATAAACACGCCCGAAGCTGGAATTCCTCTCATATGAATAATTCTAAAGTTTGTCAGCTTTGCTGATCCTGAAAAGATGATGGAGGCGAAATTAAATAAGCTATTTGAAAAAAGGTAGGCTTGCCAGGTAATTTTCTAAAAAAGTTGGCAAAGCAAGCAGATTTCCTAGCGAGGTACAAAAAACAAGCAGAATTGACCACTAACGGCTATTTTTAGTTTACTTGTGCAGGTTGATGAAAGCCTAGTTCCGGTGATTTATTCATTCAATAACAGAGCATTACGTTAGGTATGGAACCGGCTTAAAACGATTAGGATTGGATATTTGAATGATCACGGCATTTCCCACGCTAATATTGAATGGTGGCAGTGTTTTGAATGTCAAATTAAGACATGTTTGTATTATTCTATTGGAATTACTATTTGTAAACTTCAAAATCGAAGTAAACCCAAATGTGAATTCCAGGCAAACGCGCTAAAATTAGAATAGTGAAGAAGGACACACAAATAGGAGTCTGTCTAAATACATATTTGAGAATAGGAGAGTAGGGGACTAGACCAAATGGTCGACTCAATGCTATTTAGATCTTAATTCATTTAATACCAGACAGTAGCTAAGTTTATTTAAAGTAGTTTTAGGGCGAATGTAAGACAGCAGAGTATAATTATAGCAAAAATGGGTATTATACATTTAAATAAGTGACTTTTTACTAGTTACTTATGACTGTCTATATGAACTGATAGATGAACAACAAATGCTTGTGTTTATCCCTGTTTGTTAAATGTTGATTTACAAAAGAGAACAATAGAAAACCGATACTTTATTTTATTATTTCAATTAGATCGATTAGTTTTGTGAAAACACAATTCTCATAAATGAACAACAGGATCAAGCGTTTTATGGACTATAAAAGTATCAGCTCATCAGAATTGGCCGATACCATTGGTGTGCAGCGTTCAAACGTAACCCATGTACTTCACGGACGTAACAAACCAAGTTTTCAATTCATCGCCAAGCTGTTGGAAACTTATCCCGAGATTAATGCGAAATGGCTGATTATGGGGACTGGAAAAATGCTTGAACACGGCCAATTGGATCAGCAGGAATTGTTCTCGGAAAAGCTTGAGTCGGAAGATCTTCCGAAAAAAGTTGAGCTTAATCGGACCGCTACGAACGAAGATGCTGCCGCTCCTTATGCGCGACAATCTATGCCTGAGCCACCACCTCGCTCAGCTGCTAAAACAAAGGAAATAGAGCGGATCGTTGTCTTCTACTCCGACCAAACTTTTAAAGAGTACGGTCCTTCAAAATAAATTTTTCTGATTACCTTTGGCCGGATATTTCGCATATGCGAAACGAGCCAGGTTCTGATATACTTTACCTGGGCGTAGAGTCAAGCATTTAAATAAGCTTCTTTCGAATGAAAAAGACGGTTCAGGAACTGCTTCTGGTTGAAAACACCCAACTAAATCACGATAATTTTAAGCTTGTGCTTCAAGCTTCAACGCCTTTGCCTGAGATGTTTCCCGGGCAATTTGTGAATGTGGAAATTAAAAAGGCGACGGAAATTTTTTTAAGACGACCGTTCTCGATTCTCGATGTGGATTACAGCAACAACACCTTTTCCCTGCTGGTGAAAATTCTGGGGCGGGGTTCAAAAGTCCTGACAACCTACCAGGCAGGAGACAAAATTAGTGTAATTTTTCCACTCGGCAGCCGTTTTACCTTCCCGAAGGAGAACGACCAAGTGCTGTTGGTTGGAGGTGGCAGCGGTGTGGCACCCATGCTGTTTTTGGCCAAAACATGTGGTTTGAAGCCAGAAAATGTTCATGTACTCATTGGGGCCCGAAGCATAAGAGATCATGTCGATGTGGAATCGTACAAGCCGTATGGCAATTATTACTTTACTACGGAAGATGGCAGTTTGGGCGAAAAAGGATTTGTCACTCATCATCCGGTTTTCAGCGACCAATTGGGTTCATTCGATAAAATTTATACTTGCGGACCAGACCTAATGATGAAAGCAGTGGCTAAAGCGGCGGCTGAAAAGCAAGTCTTTTGTGAAGCATCGCTTGAGAATATGATGGCGTGCGGATTTGGTGTTTGCCTCTGCTGTGTTGAAAAAACGGTAGATGGCAACCAGTGTGTTTGTACCGATGGACCGGTGTTTAATATTAATAAGTTGACATGGTAGATTTGAGCGTTCGTATTAAAGATCTTTTATTTAAGAACCCGGTTTTAACGGCCTCCGGAACCTGTGGGTTTGGAGAAGAGATAGCTGATTTTATTGATTTGACGAGACTCGGGGGTGTTGTTATGAAAGGAACAACCCTCAACCCACGCCAGGGAAACGACTATCCAAGAATGGCTGAAACACCATCGGGTATGCTTAATGCTGTGGGCTTACAGAACAAAGGTGTGGATAATTTTATTCAGAATATATATCCCAACATCAGGGATATTGATAGCAATTTCATTGTCAATGTAAATGGTTCAACTATTGAAGAGTACGTTGAATTGACAGAGCGGATCAACGAGCTGGATAAAATTCCAGCCATTGAACTGAATATCAGCTGTCCGAATGTAAAAGAAGGTGGTATGGCTTTCGGTGTGAGTTGCCCATCGGCCGAAGCTGTCGTTCGCGCTGTGCGCAGCGTATACGACAAGCCATTGATTGTTAAGCTTTCTCCAAACGTTACCGATATTTCGGAAATTGCTAAAGCTGTTGAAGGGCAAGGTGCAGACAGTGTTTCGCTTGTCAATACTTTTCTGGGAATGGTAGTTGATGCCAACAGTCGAATGCCGGTTTTGTCAACAATAACCGGTGGGCTTTCCGGGCCAGCGATTAAACCAATTGCATTAAGAATGGTTTGGCAGGTATATAATGCTGTAAAGATTCCAGTCATTGGCATGGGAGGAATCATGAATGCGACTGATGCCATTGAATTTTTAATTGCTGGCGCTTCCGCTGTGCAGGTGGGAACCGCCATATTTATTGATCCAACGATTCCAGTTCAAATTGTTGACGGAATTCAGAACTACCTGGAGATTAATAATATTCAGTCTGTCAGTGAATTAACAGGTAGTTTACAAATATAAATAAATGATTCATAGTTGTAAACATGCGGTATCTGAGATATTTTGTGCTTGTTACTTTATTTGTTTTGTCTTATGGCTCGATAAGAGTGGACAGGCAAAAACAGATACCAGCATATTATGAACTCGAGATAAAAGGGCTCAATTATCGCATAAAAAATGGCCTTTCTGATTTCGAACAATCCAAGTATATTGAAAAGCAAATTAAACGATTCATTCAACGGTGGGAGCTTAAAGGTGTTTCTATTGCTATATTGAAGGATGAAAAATTGGTTTATGCCCAGGGCTTCGGTGTTGCCGACAGACAAGACAATGAAGTTCAGCCGGGGCATCTTTTCCGCGTAGCCAGTGTGTCCAAGCTACTAACGGCCATTGCCATCATGAAACTCGTGGAAGAAAACCGACTAGCTCTTTCTGATCGGGTTTTTGGTCCAGGCGCTATACTTGATAATCAACATTTTGTGACAGTACGCGATAAAAAACTATATAATATCACGGTCCGAAACCTCTTAGCCCACTCAGGAGGATGGTCTCAACGCTATGGTGACCCAGCATTTCACTCACTAAGCATAGCCGACAAAGTTGGGGATACGCCCCCTGCAACCATGGATACTTATTCGAAGTACATTGCCAGCCGAAGCTTGTCGTTTCCCCCAGGTACGCAGGTTTCCTATTCCAATGTCGGCTATATGTTTTTGGGCGAAGTAATTTCAGCCGTTAGCGGGAAAAGCTATGAAGATTATGTACGGGAAGATATCTTGATTCCGAACGGTATCGTCGACATGCATATTGGGCGTAGTGATTTTGCCTTAAAATATCCAAATGAAGTCGATTATTTTGAGCAGACCGGCAGTCAGCTCATCTTTAGCTACGAAGGCAGCGGTATTCAAGTGCCCAAGTCGTATGGGGGCAATCCAATTGAATTGCTTGGTGCAGCGGGTGGCTGGATTTGTTCGTCGGTTGAGTTGGCCCGCTTACTGGTTTTGATCGATGGATATCCCAATGTCCGCGATATTCTCGAAGATAGCTCCATTCTTGAAATGACAGACAATACTTATGCGAAGGGCCCGCTGGGCTGGCGTTCTACCACCGATCATGGCAATTGGGCGCGAACTGGCAGTATGGCTGGCTCTGTGGCTATGCTAAAACGCCAAAACGATGGAGTTAGCTGGATTTTTTTATCAAATACCAGTAGCTGGCAGGGATCAAAATTCTCTTATGGAATTAATAGCTTTATGCAAGGCCTTACCAATAAAGTCAAAGCATGGCCACAGCAGGATCTTTTCAATTATTATCCGATCGAAAACCTGCCATTGGCCATCAATTGAGAACGTGTTCTGCAGCATTATTCTTCGGCAAATTCAATTTCATTCTCTTTTTTTTCTAAATTTAAACGAAATCTGAAAAGAGGAGGAATGATTTATGAAGTTAACTTTTTGCATTTGCTGCTTTCTAATTGCGATCTCTTCAAAAGCCCAGGAAATATTTCAGTTCAAACAAACCCCTTGCGATTTTCCGGAAATTAATGACTGTAATCTCGATAAACTACTTGGAGAAACATTGTCGGTCAAGTTGGAACAGTTTAACCAGGTTTATACCCGTAAAGTGAATCTTGGTCCACCGAGTTACACGGCTTCCATTGAAATTAAAAAGCCCGATCTGTACTATTCGGTTCAGAAACTGACCAATCACTACAGAAAGTGTATGAAGAAAGAAATTCTTTCGCAGGAAAAAATCGAAAAAGAGATGGTTGAAATCATCAATAAATCAATCCTAATTTTTAATCAAGAAACGGACTCGGTTGAGCAAGAGCTCAGACAAGCTAATAATTCGAAAGATATTATCAGTGTTTTTGAAAGAATTATAATAGAATAACGCCTTTTCCTTTTGAATTGGATTCGCCCTGAATATTCTCCTGAAATAGGCCGCTCTGCCTAAACATTCCTGCTACGCAAGATCATTTGAGAACATTCTTCAAACTTGAACTTTTCAATACTTAGCTTGTTGAATAAGTTGAATTTTCAAGGATAATTAAATGTTAAATAACTAATTTTTGGAGTATGTCAGAGTTCAAGATCCTAATGCCTAAGTTAGGCGAAAGTGTTCAGGAAGCTACAATTACCAAATGGTTTGTCAAAGAGGGAGATACAATTGAGGAAGACGATCCTGTGTTCGAAGTGGCAACCGACAAAGTAGATTCTGAAATCCCATCGCCAGTTGATGGTGTTATTAAAAAAATCTTCTTTCAGGAAGACGCATTGGTTCCAGTTGGAGAAGTTGTTGCCATTGTCAACTTGGGAGGTGATGACGACAGTAAAGCTGAAGCAACAGCAGACACGACAGATACAGAAAATGACAAAGACGCGTCTTCAACAGCTGAGAAAAGTACAGCAGACGCTAAATCAGCTGAAGAGTCGGATACAAAAACAAGCGAAACGGCAGAGAAAAAGGCTGAAAAAAGTTCAAGCGTCAAATCTGAGTCAAGACGCTTTTATTCACCCTTGGTGAAAAGCATAGCTGAAAAAGAAGATGTTTCAATGGAAGAGCTCGAAAGCATTGAAGGCTCCGGGCAGAGTGGACGCGTTCAAAAAAACGACCTGTTAAAATATCTGGAAAATAGAAAAGCTGGAAAATCAGACCAAGCCAAATCAGTAGAAAAGGCAGATGTGTCTCAGCCATCGGCTCCCAAAATCAGTTCTTCGATTGGTGCCGATCAGCAAATAATTGAAATGGACCGGGTTCGCAAGTTAATTGCTGAACACATGGTGAAGTCGGTACAAACCTCGGCTCATGTAACTTCGGTAGTCGAAGCCGATGTAACAAACTTGGTTTTATGGAGAAACAAGGTCAAAAATCAGTTTCAGGAAAAATATGGGGAGAAGTTAACATTTATGCCCGTGTTTACAGAAGCTGTTGCTAAGGCATTAATGGAATTTCCAATTGTGAATTCATCGGTCGAAGGTGATAAAATATATTTGCACAAATCGGCCCATGTTGGGATAGCCGTGGCAAAACCAGACGGAAACTTGGTGGTTCCGGTAATCAAAGAAGCGGAGCAGAAAAATTTGCTTGGTATCACCAAAAACTTGAATGAATTGGCGGAAGGAGCGCGGAATAACAAGCTAAAGCCAGATGCTTACCAGGGAGGAACGTTTACCATTACCAATTTTGGCTCATTCAGAAATGTCATTGGAACACCGATTATCAATCAGCCGCAAGTAGCGATTTTGGCCACAGGAACAATCGAGAAAAAACCGGCCGTGATGGAAACACCAACAGGTGATGTGATCGTTGTCCGCCATAAGATGTTCCTTTCGCTTTCGTACGACCACCGGATTATCGATGGTGCAATGGGCGGAGCTTTTGTGCGGCGTATTGCTGACATTCTGGAAGCCTTTACTACCGATCGCGACATCTAAAAAAGATGATTCACAGTTTAGAAATAACATAGATAGAATTTAGAGATGACAACGATACCAAAAGTATATTCAATAAAAACAACGCCTAAAGAGACACTTGAGTCCTGGTTCAAGCTGATGACGCTGGGACGAGCTATTGATGACAAAGCCCCGAATTACCTGAAGCAGGCAATTGGGTGGTCGTATCACGCACCTTATGCCGGACATGACGGGATTCAGTTGGCGATAGGGCAGATTTTTGAAAAACAAAAAGATCACCTTTTTCCCTATTATCGCGATATGCTGACGGCCTTTTCAGCGGGGATGACCGCCGAAGAGCTTATTTTAAACGGCATTTCAAAAGCAACCGACCCTTCAAGTGGCGGACGGCACATGTCGAACCACTTTGCCAAGCCGGAATGGAATATCCACAATGTTTCATCGCTTACCGGAAACCATACCCTGCATGCTGTAGGGGCTGCCCGAGCCATAAAGTACTACGGAGAAAAAGCGGTTTCTATAAGTTCACAGGGCGAATCCTCCTTGTCTGAGGGATATGTCTACGAAGCCATCAATGGTGCTTCTAAGGAAAAACTACCGGTTATTTTTGCTGTTCAGGATAATGGCTACGGAATTTCAGTCCCGAAAAAAGATCAGACGGCGACCCGGAAAGTGGCCAACAACTTCAAAAGCTTTAAGAATTTGCGCATCATTCACTGCAACGGTAAAGATGTTTTTGATTCGATGAACGCCATGACTGAAGCTAAAAAACATGTGCTGGAAGTTGGTGAGCCTGTTATTGTTCAGGCCAATTGCGTTCGTATGCGTTCACATTCAAACTCTGACAGACATGATCTTTATCGATCGGAGGCAGAGCGTCAATACGTGCTCGACTATGATCCACTGGCTAAATTCAGGCGATTGCTGATTCGTTATAAGCGATTTACGGAAGAAGAGATTGCTGCAATTGAGGCAGAGGCTAAAGCAACGCTGAAAGCGGCGCACAAAGCAGCCTTGGCTGCTCCCGACCCAGATCCTGAATCTTATCCAGATTTTGTGCTTCCGGAACCGTATATTTCTGAAAAATACCCGGACGGAACACACGAGGAAGAAGGCGATAAAAAGAAGTTGATTACCGCCTTGAATGAAACATTAAAGGCGGAATTCAAGCATAATCCCGATACATTTATGTGGGGACAGGATATGGCCAATAAAGACAAGGGTGGTATTTTTAATGTGTCAAAAGGTCTTCAGCAGGAGTTTGGTCCAAAACGAATCTTTAATGCCCCAATTGCAGAGGATTTCATTATGGGTACTGCCAACGGGATGTCGCGATTTAGTGAAAAAATTAGGATCGTGGTAGAGGGTGCCGAATTTGCCGATTACTTTTGGCCAGCAATGGAGCAATATGTAGATTCCAGCCATGATTACTGGCGTTCGAACGGAAAGTTTACACCCAATGTGACGATCCGTCTGGCTTCTGGGGGCTACATTGGTGGTGGATTGTACCATTCGCAAAACATTGAAGGAGCCTTAACGTCCATCCCTGGAGTCCGGATTGTATATCCTTCTTTCGCAGATGATGCTGCAGGACTTTTAAGAACCTCGATGCGTTCGCGGGGAATGACCATGTTTATGGAGCCAAAGGCGTTGTATAACGATCCCAAGGCAGCGACTGTCATTCCTGACGATTTTGAAGTGCCTTTTGGAAAAGCACGTACAAGGAGAGCAGGAAGCGATTTATTCATTGTAACTTATGGCAATACGACTCATCATTGCCTCGAGGCTGCCCAAAAGCTTGCCGATGAAGGCATCGAGTGTGAAGTTCTTGACTTGCGATCGCTGGTTCCTATGGATAAAGAGGCGATTCTAGATGGAGTCAAAAAAATCGGTAAAGTGCTTGTGGTTCATGAAGATAAGGTCCACTCAGGCTTTGGGGCTGAGATTACAGCAACAATTATGGAAGAAGCTTTTGAGTATCTTGACGGGCCAGTGCATCGCATTGGTTCGCCTTTTACCCCAGTTGGGTTTCACCCTATACTGGAAAGAGCCATTCTGCCCAACACAAACAAAATTTATGAAGCCGCCAAGAAAATTCTTGCATATTAAAAACAGAAAATATGAGTACTGCAATTATCTATAGTTTTACTTCAAACAAAACTGCTAAAGCTGGACAAAAGATCGTTGATAGCTTTGGGGAAAGTTTGAAACTTGACGTCGTTGATGCTGATAATTTGGCCGAAGAGAAGTTTCTTGCATATGATCAGTTAATCTTGGGTGTTCCTACCTGGTTCGACGGAGAATTACCACATTACTGGGACGAATTTGTGCCGGCGATGGAAGAGATGGATATGAAAGGAAAAAAAGTAGCGATCTATGGCCTTGCCGATCAGGTTGGCTATCCCGAAAACTTCGCCGATGGTGTTGGTATTTTGGCGCGTTTATTACGCGATCGGGGAGCTGAGATTGTAGGAATGACGGACGTTGACAATTATACTTTTGAGTCTTCTCATGCGATTGAAGATGGTCAGTTTTTAGGACTGGTATTGGATCAGGAGAATCAAGCCAGGCTATCGAAAAAACGGATTGACAATTGGCTGGAAGACCTAAAAAAGATTTTCAAATAGACTCTGACAGCTATTCGAAAATTCAGAAGCATGGGTGGTAATAACTGTCCATGCTTTTTTTTGAAGAGAAGACAAAATACAGAACGAATATCGATCTGATTTATGCTAAAGGAAAGCTTATCTTTGGAAAAAGTATCTTTATGAAAACAATCAAACAAAAGAAGGTCATTGCCATTGTAGCACATGACAACCGTAAAAAAGACATGATCGAATGGGTGGCTTTTAACTGGAAAGAGCTAGCCGATCATAAACTCATATGTACCGGAACTACCGGGAAGCTGGTGCAGGAAACACTCTTGCAAAAGTGCCAGGAAAACGATGCGTTTCCTCCAGATGTTACTCGTTTAAAATCAGGACCTTTGGGAGGAGATCAACAGTTGGGAGCCCATATTGCTGACGGAATTGTTGATATGCTGATCTTTTTCTGGGACCCGATGCAGCCCCAGCCGCATGATGTTGATGTGAAAGCGTTACTGAGAATTTCAACCTTGTACAACATTCCTGTCGCTATGAATAGGTCAACGGCTGATTTTTTGGTTTCTTCGACGCTATTTCATGAACAATATACCCCAATTATTAAGGACTATTCAGGCTACATTTCGAGAGATATAAGTCTTTAATATCTGCATAATAACAAATGTAAATAATATAAATGACTGATAATGAGTAATGGCTTTGCTTTGCATTACAGGAATACACACATGTAAATTTTATTAATAGCTCCTGAAAATATACTGGTTGATGATAGATGGACGGAACTCATCTTGTGGATTCCAAAGTAATTCAAAAATATCCAGGGCATTTTGAAAATTATCGCATGCAAATTGGTAGCGGCTTGTGATGGATTTATTCTGATGATTTGCCATAGGCATTTTCCATTAAATCGTCAACGCGCTGAGATTTCAATATTCAAACGTGTGCTTGGTAGTTGAGCGATTTACTTAAAGCTGGCCAAAGAAGTTTTAAAGATCGATTTGTGCTGGTATGATCAGAAAAGCATTTAGTCAGAATATTTTAAATGAGTAAACCAGATTTGCTGTGATTAAAATATGCTTTTGGTGTTTTGGTAACAGAGAAAGTTTGCTCAACAGTGAATAACTGGTATTGCGGGTTTACTCGTGTCCTATAGTTGATATTATGTTATTTCTGTATTTCAAAAGAAAGGAGAGTGAAACCCTCCTTTCTGAATTGTATTTAATCTTATTATTGCTTTAGTTCTTCCAATGTGGCATTCACCTCGTCGAACTTATCCATCATTTTCAAGCGATAGTACAGGGTCTTCAGCGTTTCCAACGCACTCAATTCAGTTTGCTTGGTATTTTCATTTGCTGCTTCGGCTGCACCTGCATACATGGCGGCCTTTTCCATTGGTGGAATGGCTTGCTTGAACACCTCGTCTGCTTTGTTCTTTTCTTCCTCGTACTTGTCTGGTTGATTGGTAGGCACAGCGTTGGCTACTTCAATTTGCTTCACGCCATTATTGTAATAAATGGCCCCCAGATTATAATACGCATCGGCGAAGTCTTCCTTTATTTCAATGGCGTCTTTGTAGGCTTCAATTGCCTTTTCAGTGTCTCCGGTTTTGTCATACAATGATCCGCGCGCAAAGTGAAACGACGCGTTCTCAGGATCATTTTTAATGGCCAACTCCAGGTATTTCATTGCTTCATCAACTTTGTTCGAGTTCAAATAAATGTTGATTAAAGCAACCATAATCGAGCTGTTGTCCGGATACTTTTCAAAACCTCTCTGCAAAGCATCTACTGCATTGGCAGTATCTTGCTGCAAGATGTAGCTTGATGAAATTAATTCGAAGGTTCGTGCGCCGTTATAATCGTGCTTAGCAGCTTCCTCGTAGTATTTAATTGCTTCGTCATACTTTTCGGCATTATAAGCAGCCAAGCCTGCGTTGAAAATAATGACCGTATCAACAACTTCAGCGTTTGTGTCATCTTTCATCAACGGCATCTCCTGAACTTCAAGAATTTGCTTGAATGATTGCAGTGCAAGATCGTAATTGTTATCATTAAAAGCTTGAACGGCCTGATCTGTAAAATCAGAAACTAAAAGCGTTAGTTTGATTTTAATACTATTCTCGTTCCGCCCCTTGTCATCAAGTTCAAGGGCCTTTTTATATGACCTCAGAGCTTCTGCCAGTGGATTTTCAGCCAGTTTTTTATAGTTTGCATCTTTGCTTTGATAAACAGCCTGATAAATTTCACCACGTACTTCCCAGGTTTTTGGCCAATCCAATGTTTTATCAGATTTATCATTACTTGGATCGATAGTCAACTCAATGGTCTCGACAGCCTGATCCAGCTTGCCGGCATCCTTATAACTCTGCGCACTGGACACCTTTCCTTTCTGCGCAAACACTGCTGTTACTGAAATTATAAGTGCAAATAGAAAAACAGTTTTCTTCATGATTATTCTTATTTTTTAGATTTTTCTTACAAATTTAAATTTTTTACCATCCATTTCAAACTCATGGATGTAAAACGTTTATTGTTCATTTTCAGTGTTTTCTTCACTATTGTCCGGAGAAATCAAATCTTCTCCAGTCTCAGCTTCGTCAATTTCACTACTATTGTCAAAAGTAACCCGGGCTACCGACGCGATTCGGTCGTCTTCTTTCAGGTTGATTAGTCGAACCCCTTGCGCTGCTCGTCCCATGACCCGTAGCGATGAAATCGGAAGCCGAATGGTCAACCCGTTCTGCGTGATGATCATCAAATCGTTTTCATCGACCACACTCTTAATGGCAATCAGGCTACCAGTCTTTTCGGTAATGTTAATCGTTTTAACTCCCTTTCCTCCCCTGTTGGTTATGCGGTATCCTTCAATACTTGACCGTTTGCCGTAGCCTTTTTCTGAAACAACAAGAACGTCTTCTGACTCATTCTCTACACAGATCATGCCAACTACCTCATCGTTCTCATTTCCAAGCGTTATGCCACGCACCCCAGAAGCGGTCCGGCCGATTGACCGAACAATACTTTCGTGGAAACGAATAGCTTTGCCAGATTTCACAGCAATCATGATTTCCTCATTGCCATTGGTCAGGCGTGCTTCCAGCAGTTTATCACCCTCACGAATGGTAATTGCATTAACCCCATTCTGTCGTGGACGCGAATAAGCTTCCAACGAGGTCTTTTTGATCACACCATTTTTTGTACAAAGGATGATATAGTTATTGTTGATGTATTCCGGATCATCCAGTTTTTTCACCTTGTTGTAGGCCAATACCTGGTCATCGGGTTCAATGTTTAACAGATTCTGTATCGCTCGTCCTTTAGAGGTTCGCGTACCTTCAGGAATTTGGTAAACCTTCAGCCAGAAACATTTTCCTTTTTCGGTGAAGAGCAGCAAGGTGTTGTGCATGGTCGCGATAAACATGTGCTCCAGAAAATCTTCGTCGCGTGTTGTTCCGCCTTTCGAGCCGGTTCCTCCCCTGCCCTGTGTTTTAAACTCGGTGAGTGGCGTCCGTTTGATATAGCCCATATGCGAAATGGTAATCACCATCTCTTCATCTGCGTAAAAGTCTTCGGGATTAAATTCTTCTGCATCAGGAACGATTTCGGTTCTCCGTTCGTCTCCATATTTAGCTTTAATCTCTTGCAATTCGTCTTTAATAATCCCCATCCGAAGTTCTTCATTGGCTAAAATTTCGCGGCAGCGATCAATAAATTGCATCACCTCCGCATATTCTGAACGTAATTTATCTTGTTCGAGGCCGGTTAATTGACGCAGTCGCATTTCGACGATAGCCCTAGACTGAATTTCTGTCAGTTCAAATTTCTCCATCAGTCGCTCCCGTGCTTCATCAGGTGTTTTTGATCCCCGAATGATGGCGATTACCTCATCAATATTGTCGCTGGCAATAATCAAGCCCTCCAAAATGTGCGCGCGTTTTTCGGCCTGATCCAATTCGAATTGGGTACGCCGAACCACAACATCGTGACGATGTTCAACAAAATAGCGAATGAGGTCTTTCAAATTCAGCATCTTTGGGCGACCTTTAACCAGTGCGATATTGTTGACGCTGAAGCTGTTTTGTAATTGCGTGTATTTATAAAGCTTGTTTAAAACGACATTCGAAATTTCATCTTTCTTAATGTCGATAACGATACGCATGCCATCGCGGTCAGACTCATCGTTAACATTTGAAATTCCTTCTATTTTCTTCTCATTCACCAATTCGGCGATTTTCATGATCAATTCTGCCTTATTAACCAAGTATGGAATTTCGGTAACGATAATCTTTTCGCGTCCGTTGGGTGTCAGTTCAATATGGGCCTTGCCGCGTAAAACAACCCGTCCACGTCCTGTTTCATAAGCTTCTTCCACGCCCCGGTAGCCATAAATGATACCGCCCGTAGGAAAATCGGGAGCTTTGATAATTGGAATAAGCTCAGCGATTTCGATATCGCGTTTATCAATGTATGCTACGATGGCATCAATGGTGTCCGACAGATTGTGGGGTGGCATATTGGTTGCCATTCCGACTGCAATACCTGATGCCCCGTTTACCAACAAGCTTGGAATCCGCGTAGGCAAAACAGTTGGCTCATTTAACGACTCATCAAAGTTTGGCTGAAAATCAACCGTGTTTTTATCCAAATCCTGCAAAATCTCTTCCGCAATCTTTGCCAGTCTGGCTTCAGTGTAACGCATGGCAGCAGGGCTGTCACCATCAATGGAACCGTAGTTTCCCTGCCCATCAACCAACGGATACCGGAGCGACCAATGCTGGGCCATACGTACCATGGTGAAATAAACAGAAGAGTCACCATGCGGGTGGTACTTACCCAAAACTTCTCCGACGATCCTTGCCGACTTTTTGTATGAGCGGTTGGAAAAAATCCCTAACTCATTCATTCCGTACAACACACGTCTGTGAACCGGTTTTAAGCCATCACGCACGTCGGGCAGCGCCCTCGACACAATGACAGACATCGAATAATCGATGTAAGCAGACTTCATCTGCTCTTCAATATTTATTTTTATAATTTTTTCGCCTTCAGCCATTTAATCCTCCTTTTAAAGAAATTTTATGTTGAAAAATTTTGACTTACAAAAATATAAAAATACTAATAAAATCAGTCATTTTGGGCAGCTTTTAATTTCCAAAATGAAACAAGATTTTAACACCAGGCTGTTTAAAAAAGCCTGTCAATAAAGCAGAGACTCAATAAATATTGCCTATTTTTATGCTTGACTTTGTGTTTTTAGGGAAAGCCAGATTCCCAACATTTCGGAATAGTATTTGTTAGAAGGAATGAGTTACAAATTTATTAAGACAGTTTATTATGGATTCTCAATTCTCACCAAGAATAAAAGACGTTTTAACCTATAGCCGCGAAGAAGCTATTAGGTTAGGAAACGAGCAGATTGGGCTTGAGCATATTTTTCTGGGAATTTTGAGAGAAGGAGAAGGAATTGCAATAGACATACTCACCAATTTGGGAGTCAATCTATCAGAAATAAAAGAAGCCATTGAACTAGCGCTTCGCACAAATAACATTATTGATCCGCAAGCTTCCGTTCAACTCTTAAAATCAGCTGAAAAAGCGCTTAAACTCGTCTATCTCGAAGCCAGAGCTTTCAACAGTCCAACCATTAATACGGGCCATTTGCTCTTGGCTATTTTAAAGGATAAAGACAGTCAAATTTCGTCGCTTTTAAGCGAATTTCACGTGAATTACTACATTTTGAAATCGCGACTTGAAGACTACAAACAGCCGGAAGCCAAATCTGATTTTGGCGATGAAGACGACATGGATGATCCGTTTTCAAAGCAACAACCCCCATCCGGTTCTTCTTCCAAGAAAGTTGGCAGCTCCAAATCCGAAACACCGGTTTTGGATAATTTTGGCATTGACATTACGAAAGCGGCCGAGGAGAACAACCTCGATCCGATTGTTGGGCGTGAGCGGGAAATTGAGCGTTTAGCACAAATCCTTTCTCGTCGTAAGAAAAACAATCCCATCCTGATTGGTGAACCGGGCGTTGGAAAGTCGGCCATTGCTGAAGGGCTGGCCATTCGAATTATTCAGAAAAAAGTATCACGGGTTCTGTTCGACAAGCGGGTCGTTAGCCTCGATATCGCATCCATTGTAGCCGGAACGAAATACCGGGGACAATTTGAAGAGCGCATGAAAGCGATTCTGAACGAGCTGGCCAAGGTGAACAATGTCATTTTGTTTATCGACGAAATTCACACCATTGTAGGAGCCGGTGGCGCTACAGGCTCGCTCGATGCTGCCAATATGCTGAAACCAGCACTGGCCCGTGGCGATATTCAATGCATTGGTGCCACAACCCTGGATGAATACCGGCAGCAAATTGAAAAAGATGGTGCGCTGGAACGCCGTTTCCAAAAAGTGATGGTTGAACCAACTTCAGTGGATGAAACCATCGAAATTCTTCACAATATCAAAGAACGATACGAAGATCATCACAACGTAACTTATTCGAAAGAAGCCATTGAAGCCTGCGTTAAATTGACGGCACGATATATCACTGACCGGTTTTTGCCAGACAAAGCGATTGATGCACTGGATGAATCAGGTTCACGTGTCCATATTTCGAACATCAATGTGCCCGACCGCATTGTAAAACTTGAGGAGAAAATTGAAAGTACGCGCGAAGAGAAAATCAAAGCTGTAAAAAGCCAAAATTTTGAAGTCGCGGCAAGCTACCGGGATAAAGAAAAAAACCTGCTTCAACTCCTGGATCAGGAAAAAGAAGCCTGGGAAAAGGAATTGATTAGCCACCGTGAGGTGGTTGAAGAAGAAAAAGTGGCAGAAGTAGTGGCCATGATGTCAGGTGTTCCGGTTCAACGCATTGCCCAGGCCGAAGGAATTCGCCTGATGAATATGGGGGCAAAACTAAAAGGAAGCGTTGTTGGCCAAGATGATGCCATCGCAAAAATTGTAAAAGCCATCCAACGTAACCGAGCCGGATTGAAAGATCCGAACAAGCCCATCGGTTCCTTCGTTTTTCTGGGCCCTACCGGTGTCGGAAAAACCCAGTTGGCGAAGGTGCTGACCAAATATTTATTTGACAGCATTGATTCGTTGATTCGCATCGACATGAGCGAGTACATGGAGAAATTCTCAGTTTCGCGCTTGGTAGGCGCGCCTCCGGGGTATATTGGATACGAAGAAGGTGGTCAGCTGACAGAAAAAGTTCGCCGCAAACCATACTCAGTTGTTTTGCTTGATGAGATTGAAAAAGCGCATCCCGACGTTTTCCACTTGCTGCTGCAAGTGCTTGACGAAGGACGGTTGACCGACAGCTTGGGACGAAATATTGATTTCAAGAATACCATCATCATTATGACTTCCAATATTGGATCCCGCCAGTTGACAGACTTTGGCCGCGGTGTTGGATTCTCAACACAGAAAACGCCCGAAGAAGAAAATGAACAGGCCAAATACATTGTACAAAAGGCGCTGAAACGTGCTTTCGCACCAGAATTCTTAAATCGGATTGACGACGTCATCATGTTCAACACGTTGACGAAAGAAGACATTTTCAAGATTATCGATATCGAACTAAAAGACCTGTACGAACGGGTAGAATCGCTTAATTACAAATTGAAAATATCACGGACCGCCAAAGATTTTATCGCTGAAAAGGGCTTTGATTCGCAATATGGTGCACGCCCGTTGAAACGAGCCATTCAGAAATACCTGGAAGATGAAATGGCAGAGGTGATTATTAAGGCTTCGATTGTCGAGGGTGACACTATTTCGATTGGCTACGATAAAAAGAACGAAAAGATAAAAGTTCGGATACTCGCCACCAAAGACAAAACAGAAAAGTAAGGTAGTGAAACGAACGATTATAAGAACATTAAGGCCGGATATTCCGGCCTTTTTTTATCGCTGAATTTTTGGCTCCGACGTTTCATCAAACTTAATCCGTCCTTTGGGAAGAAACTGCGGATACTCATCCTGAACAAACCGGATTAAGGCCTCACGAACATGAACTCTCAAATCCCAGGCTTTGGGTGAATCTGATGCGCTCACCAATGCCCTTAATTCCATCGTCCGGTCATTCAGGTCAGTCACTTGTAGGACATTGACTTTCCCATCCCATAAATCTGATTGATTCAATATTTCGGTCAATTTTTTCCGCATTTCTTCAACCGGAAAACCATAGTCAACATGAATAAAAACGGTTCCCATAATTTCAGCCGAGGTGCGGGTCCAGTTCTGAAATGGTTTTTCAATAAAATACGTGATGGGAACAATAAGTCGGCGTTTATCCCAAATTCGAACAACAACATAAGTCAACGTAATTTCTTCAATCCACCCCCACTCTCCTTCCACAATAACCGCATCTTCGAGCCGAATCGGTTGTGTTATTGCAATTTGGAATCCGGCCAAAATCAAGGCAATACTTCGCTGAGCAGCAAAGCCGATAATGATACCGGCAATACCGGCACTGGCCAGCAGGCTCACGCCAACTTTCCTGATTTGGGGTATGGTCATCAGGATTATACCAATGGAAATGATGACCACAATGGCAATCAGCATTCTTTCGAGAACCGAAAGTTGGGTATGAATTTTTCGCGCCTTCAGGTTATCCTTTATCGAAATGTCGTATTTCGCAAGAACAAAAACCTTGATGCCCCGAATCACATTGATACTCAACCAAGCGATAACAATTGTGTAAATAATACCAAGTCCAATGCCGGTATCAAAAGGTAGCTCATCGGCTAGCCCTGTAGCTGGCAATAACGTGCTCCCTGCAATTAAAACAACCAGGCAAATGAATGGAAAACTAATCAGGCGGATGATTTTAAGGCCAACGCGCTCTCCCGAATTCCTGTGGATTAACTTTCGGATCCGCCCAATAATGAGGTATGCGACAAAAATCCCAACAATGATTCCTGCGACAATGATTGCTATTTGTAAAAATAAACTCATGAGAAATTGTTTATGATAAAATACCCGTAACTTTTTTCTTCAGGCGATATGAAGAAAAATGACCAGCATCAACATACTCCAAGGCACCCGGCTCGAGCTGTATTTTTCAGAGTAACAATTAACCGGCTGACGCGTTCATTCACATTACTGGTATTTCCCAAGAAACTGAAGCGCCATCAGGCTAATGTCATCAGCCTGTGCCGTTTCTCCTTTAAAACTCATCAACTCATCCATCAATTGCTCGACCAAGGCTTTTGGCTCCGGGTTTTCGGCCGTCTCCATAAATTTAGCCAATTTCTCCATTCCGAACATTTCGCCATATGGATTTTTACAATCGGTAACACCATCGGTGTACAAAAACAAAACATCGCCTTTTGACAATACTAAGGTATGCGACTTATAGCTTTTGCTTGAATAAAGTCCGATTGGTAAGCCATGAGTCTGCTCAAGTTGCATCATCCCTTTGTCCTTTCTTAAAACAAATGGATAATTATGGGCGGCATTGCAGTAATCCAAAATACCTGTTTTCACATCCAGGATTCCCAGAAACAAGGTCAAGAAATGCTGGTTCGAATTTTCTTTGCTCAATGCCTTATTTACCACATCCACAATGTTTCGGGCTGATAATTCGGTCGATTTGCTTTTGATCATGGTATTGGCTACCGCCATAAAAAGCGCTGCTGGAATACCTTTCCCGGAAACATCGCCCATGGTGAAAAGCAAGTGTTTTTCATCGATAAAAAAGAAATCGTACAAGTCGCCGCCAATGCTTTCCGCAGGATGAAGGACGGCATAAAGGTCGATTTCTTTGCGCGTTTCCAAAAAGCTGTAGTCCTGCGGAATAATCGTTCGCTGAATTTCCTTGGCCGATTTCAGGTCCTTTTCGTATTTGCGTTTGTCTTTCCTCACCTGGTTTTGTTCGGCCAGGTAGGTGCTGTATTGAAGCTGTAATTCGTTTAGGCTCTCGCTCAACAATTCAATTTCATTTTTCTTTCCTCTTCTGCCCCTTTCGCCAAAACTAAACCGCTGGATTGAGCGAACGATCTGTCTGAGAGGTGTAAACAGCTTATTAAAAATCAATACCACAACCAACAAGATCAGCACAAAACCCAATAATGCGACCAATAAAATTTTGCGAAATACGATATCCAGATCATCAAATAATTCCTTGGTTGGAATGACAATAACAACCCGCCAGTTGGTATAGGGTATGGGAGAAAAATAAAACCAACTCTTTTCAAAATCAAGAAGTTCAGGGAAGGCAAAACCAGAGCCCGTTTTTCCATTTTCGAGGATTTGCCGGTAGTATTCGCGATCGCCGTTGAATATTTGAGAAGAGGTTTCAAACAGGTTTCTTTTCATCACCCAGTCGGGCTGCGGATGAGTTAAGTAGAATCCGTCGGCTGAGGCGACAAACGCAAAACCACTAGTCCCAACTTGAATATCATCAATGGCTTGATTGAGGAACTTGAGATTAATGTCTCCGGCAACAACGCCTACGGGCTCGCCCAACTCATTAAACACGGACCGAAAATACGAAATCATCAGCGTCGTCGAATCCATCGGGCAGTAAAACGGATCAGACCAAACACCTGCTTTTTCCACTGTGGCCAGTTCCACCAACTCAGGATATCTGAAAACCGAACAAAATTCAGAATCCACTTTGTCCACCAATTGTCCATCTTTGTTCCAATAGGACGATAAAGTGAGCGTATCGGAATTTTCAAACAATTGCGCGTGCAATCCACTGAGCACGGGATTGGTTTTCACAACCTGGTGAAGAAACGCATGAAGGTCGTTATGTGACTGATAGTACAGCGCCTGGTTGGAAACATTTCGCGTAACTTCCTGTGCATTAACGACATTTGCGGTAATTTCGTTAATAATCAAACTTGATTGATGAATAGCACCTTCCTCAATCTTTTCCATGATAATTTCCCTGCTGTGTTTGTAGTTGATAAACACGATCATGGAAATGACGACGACAACAGCCGTTAGCACGTAAAATCCTAACTGAAAAGCAATACTTCGTTTATACATGAATTTGGCACAACACAATGAAGCACACAAGTTATGAAAAATCGAATTGAAAGAAAAGACCTTATTTGAGTTTATTCAGCCATTGCCGCGTTCCTTTGAACGAACAGGTTTTGGACGCAAAATCGGCGGCTTTTTGAAGTGCATCCCGAAAAGAATTTTTAGTTAATACATGATAGCAGAACGCTCCATGAAAGAAATCACCTGCACCAAGGGTGTCGATGGTTTCAACCTTTGGAACAGGCAGAAAATCAATCTGATTGTAAGTCTTCACCAAAATTGGATTTGCTCCCCGGGTGATGGCCTGATGGGCAATTGAAAATTGATCAAGAAACGCAAAAACAGCTTCGGAAGTTCGGCAATCGGGCGGATAGAAATCATTGGAGCAAATGGCACATCAACAAATGGCAGCAGCTCTGGCAGATGTGGCTTCCAGCTGCCTCCGTCAAAAACAACGGGGATTTGCCGACTCTTTGCTTCTTTGGCAAGCCTGCCCGCCACTTCAGGATAAAAGCCATCCAGCATTAACAACTCAGGCCGGTGCTCATCAAAAAGCTTTTTTTCGTCGAACGAAACAGCCAATTTGCGGGGATTGTGGGTGAAAATTGTCCGTTGCCCGCCCGACGAAGTGATCACAGTGGCCAGGACGGGCTGCACTTGCTGGTCTTTCAATAAATCCAGACAGCTTACCCCGGTGGAACGAAAATCATCGATAAACAGGGAACGAAAAGGACTTTCACCGATGGCTGCCAAGAGGTTGGCTTCCCCATTCAATGCCGCATAAGCAACCGCCGCGTTGGTTGCCGGACCTCCAACAAAAAACTCCGGAGGATCGGTTTTCACTTTCACATTTGCCTCAGGAAATTCATCTGAGTAATATTGAATGTCCAGTGTCGTCAATCCGAAAAATAAGGCTCGTTTCATAAAAATGTGGAAAAAAGAAAGCCGCCACCTGAATTCGATGACGGCTCATGATTATCTTTTCAATCCAATCAGGTATTCATGGCACCGCAAACATTAATCACCTGTCCGCTCACATAGCTCGATAAATCAGAAGCCAGGAATAGCGCCGTTTTAGCAACTTCGTCGGGCGTACCGCCACGTTTCATCGGAATATTGGCTTCCCAGGCCTTGCGTGCATCTTCCGGAATTTTGGCGGTCATTTCAGTGATGATGAATCCCGGCGCAATGGCATTGCTGCGAACGCCCCGTGAACCGAGCTCTTTGGCAATCGACTTGGTAAATCCAATGATCCCTGCTTTTGAAGCTGAATAGTTCGACTGCCCTGCATTTCCGCTAACACCAACCACCGAGCTCAGGTTAACGATGGAGCCGGAGCGTTGTTTCAGCATGGTTTTCTGAGCCGCTTTGGTAAAGTTAAAAACCGACTTCAGATTGACATTAATCACGGCATCCCACTGGTCTTCCGTCATACGCATCAGTAAGGTATCTTTGGTAATTCCGGCGTTATTCACCAAAACATCGATTTGCCCGAATTCGTTGGCAATTTCTCCAACTACCTTTTCAGTATCCGCATAGTCGGCGGCATTCGAAGCGTAACCTTTGGCTTTTACACCCAATGCTGCGATTTCCGCTTCGGTGGCCTTCATATTTTCATCTTCAAAAAGATCGGTGAAAGCGATATTGCATCCCTCTTCGGCAAATTTAATGGCAATTGCTTTTCCAATGCCTCTTGATGCACCGGTAACGATAGCCGTTTTTCCTTCAAGAAGTTTCATAATAAATGATTTAATTTTTTGAATTTTGAATCTCGGGTAAAAGTAATAAAATATCGGAAACCGGAAGTCTCCTTTTTTAAAGGCTAAACGCATCGCCTTGCTTATACCGTCTTTTGGTGTGTACCGGACACTTGTTTGCAGAGGAAGGTGGAGCCATTTTAAGAAATACAGATAAAAAGCATCTGCAATAAGGCTCATTTATTCAAAAAACATTAAATCATATTCAAAAATAACAGGGTGTTGCCTAAAAAATATCGCTTTCTATTTGAATAGAATAGATATTGATGTAAAAAACATGGCTATTGATTCAAAAATAATAGGAATAAATTAATAAGACATCGTGATCTATTCTAAACGAATTAATCTATATTCAAACAAACTATAGCTTTATTCTTTTTAAATATAGGTCGATGAAGTTTAGATAACAATCATTCTAAATTGAACACCCTTATATTCTATATGAATATATTTTGTTGTATATTACATCTGATTTTATGTATTTTGAATTGAGTGATTGGTAAAAATATCAACTGGCTTATTATGGAACGAATAGCAATTATGCCGCGCATTAAGAGCATCATGAAAGAAAGAAAAATTTCGGTAGCCGAATTGGCCCGGGGCCTGAACATGCATCCCGCTTCGGCAGCAGGTATGATGAAGCGGGAAACGTTACAGGTGCAAAAGCTGGCGGAACTATCGGTCTTCTTTCAGTACAACTTCTTTCGCGAAATAGCAGCAACCCTCCCCTTTTCTGAGCCTGACTTTTCGGCCGATAACCGGGAGGTGCTTGATCTGCAAGACCGTATAAAGGCGCTTGAAGAGGAGGTTAAAGGGCTTGAACTGGAGGTCGGCATCCTTAGGCAAACCATCAGGGATTTAGCTGGCAGGTAGTCTGGTTTCAGGCGCAAAAGCCGGGTGCCAAGGTCCGGCTATTTTTTTACGGCCCTAAGCAGTGCCCTCCTGAAATAGGGTGCTTTCAGGTTTTTATCGTGGTAAAAGATCATAAAGCCCTCGGAAGTTGAAAAGTCAAAACCTTTTTCATTCAACAACAAGGAAAACGTTTTCTCATCTTCTTGTTTATGGTAAGTGCAAAGAGCCAGTTTCAGCGGTGTTTGTTCGGCCAAGATCCGTTTGGCCCCTTTCAGCAAACGAGATTCTGCTCCTTCGACATCAACTTTTAAAAATACAGCCGATTGTTCAAGCGATAAATAGTCATCGAGGGTGGTATTGGTTTCGTTGGTAAGGTCGCTTACGAATTTCTGCACTATCGTCACCTTGTCTCTCCAAGGTTCAAAAGTAGCTTGCAGTGGTGCAATCCAATCTTTGTCTGCCTCGAAGAGGATCAGCTTTGACGCTTTTTCGACAACACTCAATGCCAAATTTCCCTCGGCGGCACCTACATCAACGAGTACGTCACCTGCCTCGAACCGAAATTCGTCGGTCAAATAGCGGTGCGGACTCCGAATATCCTGCTCTTTTTTTAGCAGATTATACACTCTTCTGATTTTTCGCCTGTCCCATTTCTTCTTGAAATAAAGCCTTTTCCCCTCCTGAAACACATAGCGCATGCCCTTTTCCATATCTTCAAAGACCTCAATGTCTCCGGCACGATATTCATTCTGAAAATCATAGGGAAATATGGCTAAAGAATTTTTTTTCAGGTAGCTTAATGCTTGCTGAATGTCTTCAGACGGACGATCCGGCCGACCTTCATAGTATTTAATAATAGCAAGTGGAAGCCGCCAGGAAAGGATTCTTTTTCGAATAAATTTCGGAACGATGTTCCAGTATAATTGAGATGCAAACTTATTCATACCAATAACAAAAATAGATTAACAATATGAGATCCAAACCTTTGATTCAATCCATGTATCTGACAGGAAAGATATAACATTATCTGGAAAATCCACCAAAAGGCTTAAACCGCAATCCTGTTTTGCCATCTCCTTGTTCTTTTGAACATGTGAACCACATCATTCAAATACTTAAAGTGTCATGGCTTTACGGGTAATAACAAGTATTTGCGCTGACCAACAGGAGACGATTGCCCCGGTTTATAATATTGTATAAATACGAAAATAAAAGCATCTTTGTCGCCCCAAGTAATCGGCTTATATAAATTATGGAGCAAAAAGGAAAAAAGCTTTGCCTGTTCTTACATCATTTTATTGATGAATATCTTCCTTTGTATGTGCGGTACTACTTAAACGAGCTTTCGCATCATTTTGACGAGGTGAGGATGGTGACGACCAACGAAGTCGTTAGCAGTTCACGGGATATTCTAAAATCAAACATCAAAATTCAGATAGAAGAAAACGAAGGGTACGACTTTGGATTGTTCTACAAAGGATTCAAGGCCATCAACCCCTCTGAATATAGCCAGATTGCATGTATTAATGATTCGAATATTCTTTTAGGCCGGCTGAATTTCCTGTTTGACTGGAGTCGGAATTTAACAGTCGACTTTTGGGGATTGGTGGACTCAGAGGAACGGCCGTGGTTCTCAAGCCACGAAAGTAACTATCATGTTCAGAGTCATTTTGTGGTTTTTAATGCGAATGCAATTCCATTGCTTCAAGCCTATCTTTCAAAAATGGACTTCGAGCAATTAAGACGGGAGACAGACTTGAAAAAACTACGGCAAAAGATTATCAACGACTGGGAAATCGGACTTACGCAGTTTTTACTTAGTAACAAGCTAAGCTGCAAGACTTTTATCAACAGCCGTGGCTATGCTTCAAAACAAGGTGTGTCGCGACCAGTAAACGTGATGCATAAATACTATGCTGAGCTGGTCAAAGAAGGCGTTCCGATTATCAAAAAACGCGTGGTGATGAACCGAAGCCTAAAGCACCGGATCAGGCATAGGAATCAATGGCGACGCTTAGTTCGAAAATATGGTGAAAAGAACTGGGAAATTGAAGAATTGGTTGAAGAATTGAATCGGATTGGGCTGCAACAGGACAAAAGATTATTGAATACCTTTAGCGCAAAAATCGTAAACTGGTTTCTGTCCAAAACCGCTTGATTATTCTTAGAATATGAAGAAGTGTCTCATGCAAAACGAATCACACCTGGAAATATATACTTTTTTCTACAAAACAGCGCCGGTTATTGCCGGTGACCTGCCCTATCTTCCAATGATGGCAGGAAACGCACTGGTACAGAATTCAGATTTATTGGGCGATGATACCGGTGATACTATTTCTGAAAAAAATCGTTATTACAGCGAGTTAACCGGCATCTATTGGGTGTGGAAAAACACACAGCAGGATATTGTTGGCAGCGTGCATTACAGGCGTTTCTTCTCTCAAAAGGATGAGCCACTACCCTATCGCATCAAGCGATTTTTTTACTATTTCGCGGGTTTGCAGAAGAAACGTTTCGGACTGATTTACACCAAGAATATCGCGCTCTTTAAGCCACGAATTTTAACTGAAGATGAGATTCTTGCCTTATTGCAAACCCACGATCTCATTCTACCACAGCAACGAAAGTTAAAATATACCGTGCGCAGGCATTACGCCAGGTACCATAATCCGTCGGATCTGGAGTTGATTGAAGCGATTATCAATGAACGATGTCCGGATTATTTAAACGCGCTGCAACAGGTGTTGGACGGGAAACGTTTGTACGCCAACAACATGTTCATCATGAAACGACCTGATTTTGATCGCTGCATGAGCTGGCTTTTTGATCTGCTCTTTGAATTCGAACGACGAATCAAGCTAAGTGATTATCAGGGCTACCAGGAACGAATTATGGGTTTTATGGCCGAGCGCCTTTTCAATGTTTGGTTCGCCCACGAAAACCTTCGGATCAAAGAGCTGCCTGTCATTTATTTCAAACATTTTAAGTTTGAAAAATAATTTGTTTTTGAGTTTGTTTCAACTGATCACCTTGCACCGACCTATCCGTTTTGTACTTTTGTATCCATAAAGTTGAAAATGATGATTGATCAATCCACTATATGTGCCATCGCTACTTCTCCGGGAATTGGCGCCATTGCTACCATACGTTTGTCGGGCGAAGAAGCCATTGAAATTGCAGACAAGGTATTTCGTTCACCGGTTAAAAATAAAAAGCTGGCCGACCAGCAAGCGAACACGCTGCATGTAGGAACAATTAGCGAAGGGCCCGAAATCATTGACGAAGTCGTGGTTTCTTTGTTCCGTGCGCCCCATTCGTTTACTGGCGAAGATGTGATTGAAATTACCTGTCACGGCTCGGCTTACATTCAGCAACGCCTGCTCGAATTGCTGTTGAAAACTGGTGCCCGCATGGCACGTCCCGGCGAATTTACCCAGCGGGCTTTTCTGAATGGCAAAATGGACCTGTCGCAGGCCGAGGCTGTGGCCGACCTGATTGCGTCGAGCAATGCGGCCAACCATAAAATGGCCTTAAAACAAATGCGTGGGGGATTTTCCGGTGAAATCAAAAAACTGCGCGATCAGTTGTTGCATTTTATCGCCATGGTTGAATTGGAGCTGGATTTCAGCGAAGAAGATGTGGAGTTTGCCGACCGCAAACAATTGATTGATCTGACAGAGAAAATCGAGCGGTTGCTCAACAAGCTGGCCAGCTCATTTAAGCTGGGCAACGTTTTGAAAAACGGGGTTCCGGTAGCCATTGTTGGCGAAACCAACGTGGGCAAGTCTACCCTGCTCAATGCCATTTTAAATGAAGAAAAGGCCATCGTATCTGACATTCACGGCACAACCCGCGATGTGATTGAAGATGTGGTCAATATTGACGGGACAGCGTTTCGCTTTTTCGACACGGCCGGCATCCGCGAAACCATCGATCACATTGAGAACCTTGGTATTGAACGAAGTTACAGCAAACTGGAGCAAGCCGAAATTGTGCTCTTGGTTACCGACTTATCGAATCCCATTGAATTAATCAAGCAGCGGGTGGAGTTGATTCGCGAGCGCATCCAGGATCAACAACTAATCATCGTTGGCAACAAAGCCGATTTAGGCGGCAACGCGAAGATTAAAGAAATGCTTGATGCTTTCATCTTGGGTGAAAATGAAGACTTGGTCTTTATTTCCGCAAAATCGCATCAAAACCTCGAATCATTGATCGAACTGCTCAAAGAAAACGCTAACCTGCAACAAGCCGAAGGCAGCGATGTCATTGTATCCAACATCCGCCACTACGAAGCGCTAACCAATGCTCATCAAGCGGTGGTGCGTGTAATCCATGGTTTAAATAACGGAATCAGTGGCGATTTTCTGGCGCAGGACATCCGCGAATGCCTGCACTATCTAGGTGAAATAACAGGCGAAATCAGCAACGATGAAGTGCTGGGACATATTTTTAAGAATTTCTGTATCGGAAAATAAATGAAGCTAAAAAAACTACATCCGGAATTGGTCGCAGGCATGATTGATCAAGGATTTGATAAAGAACCCCGGGAGATTCAAACGATTTGCATTCCAAAAATCAAATCGGGGGCTGACCTGCTTGTGTTTGCACCGGAAGGGTCTGGAAAATCAACAACCATTGTTATTGGGGTAATCCAGCAACTGAAAGAGGCCTTTGAGGAAGCACCCAGGGCGATTATTATCGTTGACAATAAAGAAAAAGCCTTCGAATTGGAAGCACAATTCCAATTGTTGGGACAGCACACCAACCTGCGTACTTTTACCGTATTTGATCAGGGAAGCATCCAATTTCAGAAAGACACGATATACGAAGGACTCGACATTCTGATCGGAACTCCCAGGCGAATTAACGAACTGCTGAGTACCACCGGAATACCATGTGCCAACCTTAAGCTGCTGGTGGTTGACGATGCCGAAACAATTTTCCCAAACCGCCATCATCCACTCGTGTATCGGATTTCAGACGGATCGATTAAAATTCAGTGCTTGCTGTTTGCGAATATGCAGCATAAGAAATTTGATGATCTGCTGGAGCGTATTACAAAAAGATGGGAGGTCATCAATATTGAACCTTCATGATTGGGTAAGAAAGATAAATTGGAAACCCTAGGTATAAATCATGGCAAAAGTCTTTGTTCTTTTTTCCAAAAGTCACGGACTTTTCTTTTTGGAGATACTCATTTACCGCTCCAGCTCCTGCATCCGTTGCTCCAACGAATTAAGTTTCAGGCTGAGTTCTGCTATTTTATCAAGTAGTAAGCGGTTTAGCAGAACCAGACTTAGCTCATCCCCAGCCGATTTTATCATTTCGCTTAGTTCTTTCAATTCGTCCGGCCATTCGCCGTTCAACATCAGGGAGGAATCCAGGATCACGTCGGCAGCGTGAATATTTCCAACCGCCCGTAACTTTTCATGCGAGCGATCGGCACCAATAAAAACATCACCTGTTTCGCCCGAAACCAAGATTGAAACGGATTCACTTTCGACGGAATTCGTATCCATATTCCCAAGCAGCACATCTCCATTTTCCGAGTCAAGACCCAGGAAACTTGTCACCGAACTTTTTCCGTGACTGTCCTTTGCCGCTTCAAATAAAATCCGGCTATCACGGCCAGTGAGCAGCAGGTTTGCATCGTCAAGCTGCACGTTTCCATTAAAATACGACGTTCCGGTCACCTGCAAGCGGGCATTCTCCAGATCATCGATCGAGCCAACCAAGGTATTTCCCTTCTCCGAAATCATCAACGGAAATTTCCAGGCATCGCCATCATAATAGGAAAAAGATAAGGCATGGAGAACATCTTGTTTGTGCGAAATCTGCCAAAGCTTTGGTATTTCCTCATCACTTTTCAGCTCCAGTGCTGAGAAAGAATAACCACTTCCTTTTCCCTGAACGGAGAGAAAATTACCGGCCACTTCCAACTTTCCGTAAAAGGTACTGAGCTGATCGCCGGTAGTCTGAAAAACTTTCGTCTTTTTTGTTCCGTCCGAAAAATCGATCACAAACGGTTTGAAAGTGCCTTTCCCCCTTTTCTGCAACCGGATGCCAAACTGACGCTCTGACGAGTAGTTTTGGTTGTACAGATCAAGAAACTCCACACCCATCGAATCCGATTCGTTCATCAGCGCCAAAGTTGATTCAAAGGGTGTTTTTTCAGGCGAATTAATTTGCAGGATGGAATAGTAGCCTTTATCCCGCTGAACATCCAACACCTGAACTTCATCCGCTCCTTCAATTTGGTATTGCGAAAGCGAATAACTACCTGACTTGAAAGACGATATACTGTCGGGCAAAACGATTTCCGGCCGGTCAGCAACTTCATCTGAAATAGAAAATGCGGCCCCAACTGACTGAGCTTCTGCGATTGAAACAAACAACAAAGCGAAAAATAAGCAGTGATATTTCATACGTTTAATTTATTGACATTGATAGTCATTCTTGGTCAATTATTGTCATTTGAGTGTACGACAAAATTCCCATTTCCCCATATTTAAACAACGAAATGCGCGAAACGCACAAAAATAGAGACAATGATGAAGTCATTAATCCTAATCCCGAAAAACACGAAAAGAAAAATTGCAAAGCAATTTTTAATCCGTCAAAAAGATCCCGTTTTCGCCGGGACAAGCCGGACAAGTTATGTCGAAGACGTATTTCTTTTTTGTGTTTTTTGCGTTTTTCGTTGTCAACAGATATAATCTTTACAGTTATCTCATGCCGGATCTGGCAGATTGCACAACCCTAGTTTGATTTCAGAAGAACTCCATTCGTTGAATAGCCATCCTTACTTCGGATTCGGTAAAGATACGTTCCCGGGGGCAAGTCACCAATAGTCACGATGTTTTCACCTGCCAGCAGCTCCTTCCGGAGCAACACCTGCCCCATCGTGTTGATGAGCTCCAAATGGGCCGACTTTTCCAGTTTCACTTTCAAATGATGCTCGAACGGATTGGGATAAACCAGCGCCGTGGTTTTGTTGCCCAAATCATTCACCCCAACTGTGAGGAGGCGATGAATCGTCCAGCTCGTGGAAGAGCCATCAGCCGCTATTGCCTGAAAAGTTTGTTCGCCATCGCTGAAGTCGAATACACCGCTTTCAGGGATGCTTGTCGTTGCGCCGTAGCTGAGCTTTAATTGATAAGAGACTGCTGAAGATGCGCTTCCGCCGGCTTGTTTTATAAAGATTGTCTGTTGTTCCCAGTCCACAAGTTCGCTTTTCAGGTCAGCTATTCCGCTTGAAAACACTTTCTTGTTATTCGTTGGTATTCCATGGGCTTTTACTCCACCCAAGGCCGAAATTTCAGATGGCGAGAGGACATAATTCCGCAACTGAAGGGCACTGGCATAAATTTGGGCCGTTTCAAAATCATCATCGGAAAAAAACAACAAGCCATGTTTTCCGTGATAAGCCATATTGTTGAATACGGTCCACCGCGATCCTGTAACTTCGACATCGCCAAGGTGATTGCCATCCAGGTATTTTCGCACCAAATTGCCATCGTGCACAAATACGACCCGGTGCCATTCATCAAAGCTAAACTCACCATGATATTCGCCATAGGTTCCCATGCTGGCATCGGGGGCAATAAAAAAATCGGCATCATTTAAATTGTCAGGACTGGTCTGAATCAGGCTAATATAGCTGCCGCTGTCCTTTGCTTCAATCAAAATATCCATGATCACCGTGTAGCTGAAATCCACAGCGCCGGAATCTTCCATCATAAAATTATCGTAAGCAAACAAGCCGTTGTTTGGATCGTAAGCCGGAATTTTAGCCACGACTGTATCTTTCCCCGCAATTTTCGAAATACCAAAATCACTTGTTAATCCAAACTCAACGGGTTGAACTTGTCCTCCTTCTCCCACAAAACTCTTTAACCGCGAGCCAATACCTGTATTTTCAAAGTTACGTTGTTTAAAATCCCAGTTTCCGGTGGTTTCCGCTTTGGGATAAGTTGACACGGGATCATGACCACAAACATAGAGCTGGGCCACATAAGGCCGGTCGGTTTCCACGCCATCGACACCAAGGTCCGCCAGTTGTTTAATCAGGTGTTCGTTGTTCACGGTGTAAGCCCAAACAGCAGCCCCAAGGTCATGAGCCTGATTGATAAACGCTGAAGTCCATTCTAAATTGGCTAACAAATCATCATCGGATAGTTCGAAAACCCGGCATCCCAAAGCTACCCGTTGCTCAAACCAACTTTGGTCATTGGGGTCGGTAGGATCAGCGCCAAACCACACCCAAGGCGAGTCAGGGCAATGCTGCCGGAATTCAGCTGCTCGTTCCAAGCTTGTAATCGCCGGCATCATCCGGCTCGGATCCACCTGGGCATCAGCCAGTGTGCGGGCCAAAGCTGCCGCATCAAAATCCTTCACATCGAGGTAAAGAAACGCATCGTATTTCTGTGCAATTTTCAGAGCTTCTACTAAAGATGGCACGGTTACCCCTTTAAAAAAGCCGGCTTTCCAATCGCCTGCATCCATTGCTGCAAGTTGTGCAAACGAGTTCTCAACGACAGTACCTTCGCCTTTGGTGGTTCGCGTAACAGTGTAGGGATCATGATGCAGCACGTATACCCCGTCGCTGGAAACAGCCACATCAACCTCGCAATACTTGATTCCCCGCTTAAAGGCCTCTTCGATTGCAAGTAAGGTGTTTTCAGGATAAAATTCAGAATAGCCCCGGTGTGCCACCGCCGTGAAATTACAGCCAGAAAACTCAACCGGACTTTGCACCTTTTGAGCTAAGCTGATCAATGAAATTGGAAAGAGAATCAGAAAGTAGAATAATCTCATATTAAGGTTTAAAACGATCATGGTCTTGTAGAATATGACGCATCAAGGGAAAGTAGAAACGATAAAAGAATTCGTCTTCGCCAAACGTCCCTTTCCTCCCTTTCAAGATCGAACTGAAATGGTGGATTCCCTTGAAACGGCTCGTTGCCATGGAAATCGGTTCGCTACTATAGTCGCCACACAAATAATAGAACGAATAATCCTGGGCCCGATGCATCAACACGGCCGGGAAGCGATCCGAGATTCCGAGCTGGTTTAATTTCGTTTTTCCTTGCTCTGTCAGGTCGATTTGGTAAGCTGAGATAGCATGGTTGATCGAATCATTGTACTCAATCACATCAAACCAATACCGAAATTCCTGCAAGCGGGGTAGCTCCAGTTGGTTCACACCATAACCAAAGGTTTTTATCTGAGGCATTGCGGTGTTCAGGTCGTGCTGTTCAGATAAAACCACCATGCGTCCATCTTCGTTGACCAAGACAATCCCCTCCCCGCTATAATCCCATGGCTCACTGTAATTTTCATTATAAGAATGAATCACCCAGGCCGGCAACTTTTCGCTATCGCCACTCAAAGACTCAAAATATTTTCCTGACCATCCGGTCCAATGCAGGCCGGCTTCTTCCTCAAACTGCCGGCGAACTGCCCTCGAAGTGGGCGCTTGGAGGATATTAAACTCAGCAATAACGGTTTTGCCTTCTTTTTTCATCTTTCGAAAAAGCGACAGGTCGCCGGAACTCAGCCCCCCGTAAATCAATTTTGGCCCTTCGCTTTCCTTTTCAGAAGCATAAACACCGTAAGTATCGGCAAACATCAGCACATCGGTTTGCCGGCTTAATGAATCCAGTTGTTGCGGCGACAATTGACTGAGATCGTTGAATTGGTAGCCTCCGGTTTTGTCGGAAAGTACACCCCAATAGTCTCTTGTTTTGTCATAAGCTGTTCCATCCTGTTTTCTAATTTGTTGGTTTTGAAGCACCCAAAAGAAAGCGTTGTGGGCCAGGCGTTTGTCGGAAGCATCTGTTTTATCGACATAAGCCACCTTGACGATTTTTGCAGGCGTTACTTTCCAGTTCACTTTCATGATCAGGAGAATAACCAAAGGGAACAGAATAATTATGCCTGCTAGAACCCCAAAAAAGACTCTTTTTCGAACCTGTTTGACAAACGATAACATCATATTCCTAGAATTTACGGATGTAGGTAACAGAAGTATTGATCTGATTGCCTTTCTGGTCCTTCTGAAACTCCTGGTTGATAAAAGATGCGGAAAGCCCAATCACGTTAAACCTTTTTATGCTTTTCCGAAGCCCAAAGCCAACATGGGCGGATTTGAGCCGGTAATCGCTTACGTAGCTCTGGACCGAAATAGCGTCATCGGGCGACAAGCCATAGCCAAAACTAAATTTCCAATAGTCGTCAGCCCCGCCAAAATAGTAGCGGGTGGTCATGGTGTAAGAGTGCGATATGTCCTGATTTCCCGGAACCAGGTAAGTTTTTAGGTTAAACCAGTAGTTTTTGTAGTACTTGGCAACACTGGCCACATAAATCCAGGTATCACCGCTAAAACGCAGAAAGCGAGTTCCGGCCTCAGCTTCAAAGCTTTTAGGCAAGCTAAAATACAGCGACAAGCCAGCTCTAAACCGGGGGAAAACAGCCGATTGATCGGAGAAGCCGACATTCATATAAGCGTAGATATTTTTAGCCAAACCTGGATACGCATCAATTTCGTATTGAAAAGCTGAATTGCCAAAACGTTCTCCCCAATTGACGCGGCCAATAACAGAACCAATCTTGGTGTAATGTCCGTAGTCAATTCCAACAATATGCCAGGGACTGTCGTGCAAATGATCGGGATATTTCTGATTAAACCAACTGAAATCATGTGAAATGCCGATCTTGTTTTTTGCCGAATCATAACGGATGTTGCCCAAGAGTGAGCGGGCATCCTGGTTTTTGGGATAACGCTCGACCAAGTTTTCAGCGACCTGGTAGGCCTCATCAAACCGTTTCATGTTATTCAAAATTCTGGTCTTTTTCAACAACAGTCCTTCTGACCCGGGATGCTCCGACAAACCTTTGTTGCAATATTCCAAAGCCGTTTGATCATTGTCATTCCAATACTCCAAATCGGTGATCGCCATGGAGGCGTCCTCGTGTCCCGGATAACGTTCCAAAACGTAGCGAAACGCTTCACGGGCCTCCTCCACCCGATCAGTCCAGGTATAAATCCGCCCCAAAAAGATTCGAATGTCACTATAATCGGGGCTTATTTCAAGCGCCTGTTTCGAGAGCGTTATTGCCTTTGGGTAATCATCTTCGTCAAACGCGGCCTGCCGGGCGAGCACGAATAGCTCGTCCGAAGTATAATCCTGTGCAGTAACTTGTAGCGTTGCTCCCAGTGAAGCAAACCAAAAGAGCACAAATGTTATGGAGATTATTCTGTTCATTTCTTTCCTGTTTTTCCGGGTTAATCCAATTGAACCGTTGGCGGTGTGTAGCCCGGAAGCAGTGAATCCGGATACAGTCTTCGCTCTTGTACAAACCGCGTATTTTTATTTTTGAAACTCTGCAAATCCATCCTCAAACGGTCAGCCAGTTCCGCGTCATCTTCTTCAATCAAAGTCATATGTGGCCCCATGCGATAGATTTTCTCTTCATTAAGAAAGTATTCACCGGAAACCAAGTCGCTGATGGCTGTTTTGGTTTGCATGAGCGGAAACGTGCTTTTGTTGGAAAATGCCAGTGTTGAATCCAGCCCTACGCCCATCCAACAGGCAAGTTCGGGTAGATCAAAATCAAATTCACTTTCAAAAAAAGCGGTCAAACTTGGGGTAACATCAAAGTGCGAAACCACGGAAGAAAATTTTGTCGGCCGTTCAATCAAGGGCGAATACACGATTAATGGTACGTGGTACCGGTCAATTTTCGTAGCCATTGGAATATCCGGCATCCGGTGATCACCTGTTATAATGAAAATCGTATTCTCAAAAGATTCCCGTTTCCGATAGCCCTCAAAAAAACTTCTCAATGCATCATCCATGTACAAAACAGTTTCGAGCTGCTGCTGGTATGCCCGGCACAAGGCCTCCATTCGCTCATCAAGTCCGAGGCTCGGTAAAATCTGTTGGAATTGTTCCTGATACTGTTCCTGATTATTGACCTGGAATGGACTGTGCGTCGCAACGGTTAATAAAACATTCACACTGGGGCGGTGGTCATCAGCAAGCTCCAATGTATTGAAAAAGCGACGATAGAGCTCAAAGTCGCCATATCCCCAGGAAAATCCGGAGGCATTGGCCGGCAACAACTCATAACCGTCCCCAAAGTTTGTTTTGTCTATAATCTCATCGCATCCCTGTTGTTGCATAAACAGGTTCATTTTGTCGAACTCAGAATCACCGGCATACATAAACCTGGAGTGATATCCATTGCGTTGCAACAAATTAATCAAACTTTGATGCGGAGGCATCGTCTCTCCCATTTCAGCAAAACCATGCTCGCCAAACGGCAGCGAAGCCAGCAAGGAAGGTAATACAGCAAAGGTACGGCCGCTGGTACTCAGGCAATTTTCCCAATACATACTATGGTTGGACAGGGAATCCAAAAAAGGCGTAAAACTTCCCATGTAGGCATCTTCGTTGCTAAATGCGCGTCCAAGCCCTTCAACAATAATCATGACCAGATCTGGTGGCGTATCATTTTTTTTCAGGAATGATGAAAACACATCAACACTGTTTTTTTCATGAAGGAAAGGAAATTGATTAGGATCAGGATAGGCAAACTTGTTCGGCCATTGCTGTCTCGATTGACCATCATATCCTAAAAAAGCATCAGCAAATAAGGGAAGACTCTCTTCCCGCTCCCAATCAGCAAGATGATAAAAAGTATCGCCGTAGAAAAAGGCAGACTTGTTTATCACTGAATTATCGATAAACTCGGATCCAAATCCCGCACTGGGTTTGGCAGGAGCTATCCCAGCAAAAAAGAAGCTTGCTATACTGACAGCCAAAAGGCTATACGTCAGCTTCACAGGTAATTTCAGGTGCCGTGGGAGAAAAACAAAGACAAGAACGATCAGCACAATTCCAATGATCAGCCCGATGGCTACCGGACCACTGATTGCCGCTCCGGCAGTCTGGCGGATGTCCTGAAGTGAATAATGAAAAAGATCGGCTCCAAGTGGATTTAAAGCAGTGGAGAAATAATGTCCGAGCATGCCGTGTACCAGCACCACCAAACTAAATAGGGTGACAGCAACAAACCTGGCCATCCGAACCGACAAACTAAAACAGGCCAGAAAAATGACAAAAAGTATAGGCATGATAAAAAGCCAGAAAATCAAATCAGTATAAAATGCGCTGGCATAATACCTCCATGCTCCTTCAGCCGGAAGCAGCTGCGAGACCTGACCGCTGAAAATCTCGAAGATTCGCAGCAACAGCAGCAAGCTTAGTAAAACAACGGCGTATCCACCAAACCAGTGAGTCGCATTTTTAAATAGCTTGTTATTTCGTCCTTCTGATTTCATCAGTAAATAATTTGTTTTTTAATGGGCTGATGGAACTCACATGTTGCTGAAGTTATTTTCATTCGTGTTTGTGTGCGGAGCAACATGTTCGTTTCATTCGTATAAATTTTCAATCTTGATCTTTATTATCGTGTATGTTTCAATATACCGTGCGTTACAACAGCGAGCGGTAAACGCTATGGCTTTTTGATCGTTACAAACCCCGTTCGAGCCATATTTCCCCAACCATTTCGGTTCTTCTTAATGAAATACTCAAAGTTTCCTTTTAACGAAAAGAAGCTGTTCACCAGATTAAACGTAAAAGCTTCAATCCATGCGATAAACAATAGCTTTACAATATGACTAGTTTTGGTGTATTTGTGATAAGCGAAATGATCGCATATAATTGCCCAGGTTGAAAATGCTATTCCAAAGAGGTAAACAAAAAGCAGAAGAATCAGGAAGAATGGCCAGTTGACATGATCAATCATCACCAGGTAGGTGAAATAAAAGATCCCGAGTGTTTGGATCACGGGTGCAAACCACTCATAGAGCACGGTGGTTGGCATACTCATCATTCCAACAGTCTTGTAACGGGGATTAAACCACATTTTACGGTGGTTAATCATACAATCAATTAGCCCACGGGTCCAGCGGGTACGTTGCCTGCCAAACACCCTCCAGTCTTCGGGCACTTCGGTCCAACTCATCGGATGTGGCACCAAAATGACGTGGTGCTTTTCGTCGCGATCGTACATGTATTTGCGCATTCGGATGATCAGGTCCATATCTTCGCCAACCGTTTTGGTACTGTAACCGCCGCATTTCAAAACCAGTTCGCGGTCGAACATGCCCAACGCACCAGAGATGAGAATCATTCCATTCAGCTTTTTCCAGGCCAGGCGCGAAAGCAGAAAGGCTCTGTTGTATTCCAGTACCTGGAAACGGGCCAGAAAGTTTCTAGGTATATTGACATTGATCAAATGTCCCTTCCGGAATTCGCAGGAATTGGCCACACGAATGGTACCGCCGGTGGCGATCACTTTCGAATCGGAATATTCCAGAAACGGTTTTATCAGGTATTGAATGACGTAAGGATCGATGATGGTATCCACATCAATGGTCATAAAATACTCCCCTTTGGCAATGCTGATGCCGGCATTTAAAGCATCCGACTTGCCGCCGTTTTCTTTGTCAACAATGATTAAGTTGGAATAGGTTTCCAGGTTTGATCGGTAGATACCTCGAATTTGTTTACAATCAATCACAGAATCCAGAGCAAAATCAACTTTTACCAAGTCAAATGCATCAATAGCTGTTTGCAGGGTTTCATCCTTGCTGCCGTCATTGACAACAATGATTTCGTATTTTGAATAGCGCAAGTGCAATAAACCGTTAATATTCTCAACAATGGTCTTTTCTTCGTTGAATGCCGGGGCCACGATCGAAACACTGGGAACCCGGTCGTATACCATCAATGATTTATATTGAGCCAGCTTATTTTCCCGGACTACTTTTCGCAGTTCGAAAAGCGCAACAATAGCCAAAATCAAATAATGAACGACAATCAGAATCGCATACAGGAGAAAGATATACTCAAGGACAATCAGGAATAGTTTAATCATGCTACATGTTTATTTCTTGGTTCAGCCACATGTTTGATAAATACGGCAATTCTTCCTTCCAACTCTTCGTCCAGCAACCAAAGCCTTTGTTCGCCGTAACCCGAGAATTTATAGAGCAGCTTGACCGCTTCAAAAACTTCGTCAAATGATCCCTTGCGCACACGTTCTTCAATAAAGGAGATATCGTCATCTTCAATAAAATGCTTCATTGAACGAAGAATCTCCAACCGGACCGGCTGACATTCATTGATATAGCGGTTTTTCATTAGCACTTTGATCCGGTAATACTCCAAGGCCCTGAGCGTAATCACCGCTTCCTGCCTCACTTCCGCATGCTCGTCCAACAAGCATTTTGCAACTTCGCGGACAGCATCCAATTGGTTGTAAATAGAGATCATTCGCAACAGAAACAGGCGCACCTGCAAATCCGAGTGGTTTAACATGTGAGCCATTGGGGGCGGTTCAATTCCATTGAAATACATCGTATAGTAGATGCTCAGCGAATCCCATCGGACAAACGAGTATTTTAAGTCCATCAGAAAGCCAAACGGATTAACGTCATCCAGCAACATGTAAGAAAGAATAGCTTCTGTCCGCACGTACTGATGGTTATCGTTGATGTATTTTTCAATTTCTGTTTTATAGGCTCTTCTTCCAAGAAAAGCCAATTCGCGTAAGCCAACAGAGCGACGGTACCAACTACCATACTTAATTTTGTGCAACGACACCTTATGCAGTTGCAGCACTTGATACAAAGCCTTGATCTTGATTGAACCCTCACCGGTAAAGTTTCGCTTCCCTTCGATCAAAACATCAATAATAATCTGCTTGTCCTTTAATGATTTGTACTGGGTTAGCGTTTCAACAATCCCGGCTGCTTCATGATCTTCTAAATCATCGTAGAAATAGGGTGAAACGATCTCAATGATTTCCTTCCGTTTGTACTTGTGGTAAATCGCTCTTCGATTGAAAATCCAGTTTGAAATAATGACAACAATGACAACGGATGTAATATTCAAAAGGAAAAAAATGGCAAATAGAGCCAGGTAAAAAAGCAAGCTGTACCCGAGCGAAATTTTATCTACAAAAGAAAAGAAATCACCCGCTAAGCTTCTGAAAAACTCCGATAAATTTTTAATTAAATCCTGCGACCCGACACCGAGAAGCGTTAGCCGTGCTTCAATTTCCGCAGCTTCAGTTAATGCTAGCTCACGATCGAAAGATAGCCCAGACGGAACATCCTCAAGAAATGGATACTCCGGTTCCGTAAAATTAATTGCAGCCTGAATCTCTTGAATTTGTCCCCATCCGAAAAATAAAGAAAAAATAACAACGAAGATTCCTCCCCTCAAAAACACCCATTTAAACTTCTTCATCTTAAATTTTTATCTGCCTACTTCACATTCACTTCCCGTCCCACAAAAATCTAAAATCGCAATTATCGGATCAATCGTTTAATGCGGACACTTAATTCACCCGCCCGAAAAGGTTTAACAATGAAATCATTAGCCCCAATATTGAAAATATTGCCAATCACATCTTCTTCATGTGTTGACGAAATGGCCATGATTGGAACGGTTGCCGATATATTATTCCTGACATACTTAATGAGTTCGCTTCCATTCATAAACGGCATGTACAAGTCTGTTATTAACAGATCAAAAGAATTGGAGCTTAAAAATTCAATGGCTTCCTCGCCGTTATTAAAAACTTCCACCTGAAAGCCATCCTTCTCCATGCGATACTCCAGCACCTTACTGAGCAAATCATTATCTTCGACAATAACAACCGTTTTTTTTGAACTAAGGTCTAGATTAACTTTATTCATCCCCGACGTCTCCTGAATTTAAATTCTCTTTAATATAAAGTTTGACACGACAATAATACAAATTTAAATTCATATCACAATGACATATGATATTACTGCTGAAAAATTCATCGCCGCCATTTTTGTCGTTACAGCTAAAAGATACGAACACTACTCTTCCACAAAATACCGTAATTGGTCGAGCATGATGGGCACGTCGTCCCGGTCAATTCCCTGCCGAAGCAAATGGGGCAAATCTTCCTCAAAAACATCCATGAATTCGGACTCCGAAAAGCCTGTTGCTGAAATAGATTGCTGATAGTATTGCAGTGCTGCTTTTCGCTGGCCCATGCTCCACTGCACGTGTCCCATGTTCATTAAATCGTGCCTGTTGGGTTCTTCTTCAATCAACTTCAGGAAATACTTTTCGGCCTGCTCTTTTTTGCCGGTCAAAAACGAGCACCAACCTAGAGGACGCCAGACTTTCTTGTTTCCGGGCGACAGGTATTCCACCTTAAAATAGCATTTCAGGGCTTCGTCAAACTGGTTCAGCTCGAGCAGGCAATGCCCCACGTTGAGTTGGTTGTTTAAGTCGTCCGCGTTCAAGCGTTCGGCTTCTTTGTAATACGCCAGCGCCTTATCGGGCTGCTTAAGATTCCGGTAGCACAGCGCAATTTTTTTGAGGTTCCACAAGCGATTGGGTTCATACAATTCAGCTTCGAGATAAGCCTCGAGCGCCTTTTGAAAGTTGCCCTGTTTTTGATGGCAGAAAGCAATTTTCTGAAGCAGTTCACCGTCTTTTTTAAGGGAGAGCAGGTAGCTGAAAATATTGGATGCTTCTTCAAAGTAATTTTTCGAAAAATAATATTCTGCAATATTTCGAAGCATGTTTTCGTCTTCTTTCAGAATACTGCCCAAAGTATTTTTGTTATGAAAATCGAACGGCCAATTAAAAACATCCTCAAAATCATTTTTCCGGGGATGTAGTTTGTAAAAACGATACAAATCCTGAATATACTGATTCGAGATGTCTCCTGACTTTCGCCCGGGATCAGTCAGTTCGTCTTCATTTTCCAACTCATCCAGTTGCTCCATTTCTGCTTTCAGGCCCTGAATCATAAACTCACGATTCTCTTTTGGTAGGTTGTGAATACTCAGGCTAAACGAGTATTTATCAGAATTGCATAAAACGGGTGCATTGGCAATGGTACGAACAAACATACGGTTCATTTCGTTGGACACGTCGAGCACATCGGCAAGTTGCGGGTTTTCAGGAAAGAAAGGAACAAACCAGTTGCCCAGTTCATTGAAAAAGGGAAACGATTTTAACATGGCAAATGAGCCCAAAAACACATCGGCTCCTTCCATTTGCAAGTCCGATAGCTCTTGCATTTTGTCCATCAAGCCGGGAGAATCGTTAAAAATATCCTGCCACTCCGGGTTTTTATCTTCCGAAAGGCCCTCTTCCATCAAACTATCAAGATTGATTTTATCTTTTAATGTTGGACTAATTTTGATCATTTCGGGAAGCAGTTCATCGCGAATCCGCTGTTGAATTTTTTCAGTGTCCTTGCTGCGGATCAACTGGACAATAATGCGTTCCAGGTTTTTCTTGAAAGCCGGATTCTCGTTTAAGATTTTCAGCCGCCCGGTAATTTCCGGATAATAGGCTATTCGCGCGTCATATTGATACAAGGACAGTAACAGCCCAACCAATGCCCGCTGATTAATGGCCGGTTCGTCCTGTTCAAAAACATCGAATAACATGCTAAATTTTTCGGCATCGAAACAGCGTCTCAAACTGAGTGTTAAGGCAGTCACAATAAATGATTTGTACACCGAAAGGATCGTTTGACTGGCAAAAAATTGCTTCAAAAAACTGATTTCTTCAGCGCTCAGCTGATCGCGAAAACACAAGTGGTAAAACAGGCGAAACATTTGCTGCCGGTGTTTGCCAGCCGCTTCGGATGTTGCGGATGTGCCAAGGTCGCGGTTTTCAGCCAATGCCTGTAATTCATCGAAATGATAAAACGCCTCCAACTCAGTGAAAAAAGATTCAAAATTGTCAATCCACTGGCTTTTAAAACTTCGCTTTTGTTCGTACTCAAGCGATGATGAGTATTTGAGGCGAATGGTTTCATTGACCTTATCCAGCAACTCGAAAGCCGATACAATCAGCTTCCGGTAGATTTTTTGCCGCTCGGGATCCCGAATGCCTTCCACGGTATATTGAAGCATGTAATGATAGGTTTGATCCAGTTCGCGCCATTCATCACTAAAAATTCCCAAACTGTTTTCGTGGATGAGCTTTTTTAATTGATCGAATGCCGGCTTGAGTTTTCGTTCAGCCAGCCGGTTATAAATCTCGGTATATTGTCTGCGGACTTCTTTATCTGTCATAGCTTTTTTCTCAGGTTCAAAAGATACAAAAATCCAGTGGCATCAAAAAGTACTCCACGCCAAAGCGCCTGCCAGATGGTCAGACAGGACTGTGCATTTTTCAGGCGACCGGCAGAACTTCAAGCAATCCGGCTGTACGCAAAACGACGAAAGCCGCCCCCAAATCAAGGAGCGACTTTCGTCGTTTGTATTTATAGTCGCCAGGAAATTAATCCTGATCTATTTCGTATGGATTGAGGAAAATCAGGAAAAATACCATCGCAAATGACAATTCATGCAGTTCACTTTCCTTCTTCAGACTGATCAGAAGTACCATGACTGTCGAAACGCCCATCAAAATCAGGTGCTGCTTTTTGGGAAGCGGAACCCGGAACCGGTTAATCAGCCTGCGAATAGCCGGAACCTTCAAAACCAGTAAGCGGGAAAATACAAAGTAGATGATCAATACGACAAACATGAGGCGTGAGAAAATCAGGATGTTGATATTTTGCCCCCCAACAATCAGGTTGTGCAAATTCGTCTCGGCCTGTTTGTTATTTTCCAGAAAAAATTCGCTGCTTTCGATTCCGAAAATACGTTGTCCCCAGCTAATTTCTTCGCCAGCTGCAAAAAAGAACAAAAAGGCCATCGCTCCCCAGGTCAGCATCCACAGTGGCTTCTTCAGTTTCCGGAATTTGTAGGCCCGGTAAACGCCAATAAAACTACAAGCAAATAGGAATAAGGTGGTCAGCCATTCTGCCGGGCCATCTTCCCTGACATAATGCCAAAATTCGTTCTCACCAACCAGGTGCCCGAGGTAAAGTCCGTAGGCAATTAAAAGAAGCAGTGCGGAGCCTACCAACATTTCGGTCCTTGCAATCATGTTTTTTGTTTCCATATCTCGTCGTTCTAAATTTTTCTTTCTGTTTTTCAAGTTCAAAATTGTGCGCGTAAAAATATGACAATTATTCAAAGTAGGAAAGAATGATCGTCACTTTAGCCAGCTTAGCTCCTGAACCAACATTCGGCCCGTTTATTTTTCTTTTGCGTAACTGATTTCTATTTTTGATAGTCTGATTAAAAACGAACCATGAAATACGAAAATGAACAGCCTGTCGAGGAGCTTCCAATCTACCAAAAAGGGAAAGAGATCTTTGACCTGGTGAAACGGATCGGGGATTTAATTCCGGAGGAAAATGAGCATCTGCAGTATGTAAAGGCCGAAATGCTGGCGGATGCGGCGCTATTGTCGGTAAAAGTTGCCGGTGCGCATCACGCAGGTTTATACGACCTGAAAATGGAAGCGGCTGCCATTATCCGGAAAGCAGCGCGCGATCTGATGGTGAAGAACCACTCGTTGGAGATGTTTGGCTTTGAAGAAGTGGAGTATTACCAACTCGTTCGTGATTTAATAGAAGAATACCGCTTGCTTTTTATTGACTGGGTTGCCGGATTTGATCAATGGGACTACATCATCGATCGTTGGGGCTTGTTCAACCCACCGGGTGTCGGGCCATTCGACAAAGATCCGGATGACGATCTCCCTTGGGATGACTTTGATTTGGAATAGAAGACAGCCTTGCGTCGAAAATCCGGCAAACGAGTCCAAAGCGGATCTCTCAGCAAACCGTTTCAAAACAAAAAACTGCGACCAAAAGGTCACAGTTTTTTGTTTTTTACTTCGCTATAGAAACAGCTAAAAGTAAGCTATTTGAATGATTGAATAAGCGCGATCAATTCGTTTTTCGTTTTGCCCATTTTATTGGCAATATCCTTATAGAGATCGTCCTTGGTTTCGTGTCTCCACATTAAGTCGGCATTACTTAACTGGGGGTATTTGTTTTT
>NZ_LGIA01000033.1 GCF_001270965.1 Sunxiuqinia dokdonensis
AAGCTTCAACCGCTTGCTCCGAGCCCAGGTGCTGAACGAAATATTGCATCCGTTGGTCGAGGCTTTGGTTAATTTGGCTGTCGCTTACAATGATATTGGTGTCAAGCTCGGCTTCGGCCAGCAAGAGTTTTTCAACCAAAAAATCTTCGAGAATCTCGCATTTCATATCGCCATCCGAGACCATGCCCTGAGCCTGCTGCTGGATATACATGCTTTCGATATCCGATTTTAGGATAACATTACTGCCTACAACGGCGACAATCTGATCGATCGTTTTATCTTGAGCCAGCGTTACGGTTGTAAGGCAACTGAAAAACAAAATACCAGCGAATAGTTTTTTGAACATATTGTTTTAATTTTGAATATTATAAAGTTTAAATTTTTTCGATTTCAGTCCTTCCTGGTAAACGTCTTTTTCAATTTCTTTAAGAAAATTGATTTTACGCTGATTCAAAAGGACATTTTTGATGGATGATTTGACAAACTCAATTGGTGCATGTTCCCCTTCATATCTGAAATCGCGGATACAAATAAAATAATAATAATCTGTATCATCGCTTTCGATAAACTTGTTTCTGCGTAAAAAACGTTCAAGGTTATCAATTTCCAACGGAATTTGAATCAAAATCTGGCTGGCATCAATCCATTTATCTTCGAAGCGGTCGTAGGTTTTGGCGTAGCGAATGCCATATTCGTCCAACTCCTGAAGCTTTTGTGGATCGTTATCCATGCACAAACTTTTTATCAATTCAGGATTTGCCACCTCCAATGGCGCTTTTAGGTAAACGGCTTTGACGATGTCATTTTTCAGAATAAATTCATTTTTATGGGCTTCGTAATAACTTTCAATTGCCGATTCGGAAATGACCGTATCCATTTTTTGCTCCATGAGTGCTTTCTTATACCTGAACGTAATGAGCGAGTTGCGGTATTCCTGCAATTCGCGGGTCACATCTTTTTGGGCTGCTGTCAGGTTTTCTTCGGCATTTAACACCATCAATTCGCTTTGCACCCATTTCTGAATGAAATCCTCCATCCACAAGGTCCGTTCGGGTTCAGGTAATTCGGGTAGAACTTCTTCTACCTCTTCAAGGTACAGAATTTTTGAGCCAACCTGGGCCACTGGCACTTTCTCTGGCTCCTCGGTGCAGGCCGACAGAACAAAAAGTCCCAAGATCATATAAAGCAACTTTTGCCTCATCATTCGTGTTCAATTTGTTTTAACAGTTTCCGATTCACTTTTACCCGGTATCGATTTCGTAGTTCTTTAACCCATTGCTCCTCCAAGTAATTCTGGTAGTCGGAAATGTATAATCCCCTGGCTTCCTCCAGCGTTTTAGCCTGTGGCGAAACTTTGTTCCCCCGTACAAAATGCAGACCATCTTTGAAATCTTCAGGTTTTGGCGCATTCCACACTAGGTAGTCCACCAAATTGTCAGCGCCTTTCTCAAAATATCCGAATCGAATTTTAGTGGTGCTTTCTTCGAAATGATTATTTAGAAGGTCGTCTAGCTCGTCTTCCCGAATGTCCAAATCTTCTTCAAAAACAGCCTCGATAAAGTCTCTCTCCTCCTGTTTTTCGCAACGGATGCTCCAACCATGGAATCGCTCGTCCCAGTGATATTTGGACTTATTTTTTTGATAGAAGGCTTCCAATCCTGCTGAATCCTTTGCGGCGGCATTCCATATTTTATCTTCCGACAGATTGAACAGCAAAATGCCATCGTGGTATTCCTGCATCAGAAACCGAAATTCGGGATGCTTTTCCTCCAGCTTTGAATCTTCGTATTGGATGAGCGTTGTGTTGACGAAATTATCATAAACGGTTTGCGCTGATCGATTGTCATTTGCTTTGTCTTTCAGGTAATCAACAAAATCTGCGATCAGCGCTTTTTGATCGGCAAATTGAAACAAAACTTGATTCGGATTGGCCGCGCGAAATGATTTGAGGGTGTTTGATTCGATTGCCACGCTTAATTCATCCAAGGCCTGACGATTCTGTTCAAATTTGTATTCCTTTTTCAGATTTTGAATGAAAATTTCGAAACTGTGCTGACTGATTTCCGGGTTGTTGCGAATTTTTTCATTCAGAAAATCCTCCAGCTCATCGAAGTCCGGAACCGGACGATATTCAATACGCTTGATGATATGCAGGCCATAAGGCGTGCGGATAACGGGCGAGAGGTCGCCGTCATTTTCCAACTCAAAAGCGGGATCAGAAAATTCGGGCATCATACCTGATGAGGAAAACCAAGAGAGTTCGCCGCCATTTTGGGCTGTGCGCCGATCGTCCGAATGTTGCCCGGCCAGTGTGCCGAAATCGGCTCCCTTTTTCAACTCCGCGTGAAGACTGTCGAGTTGCTGTTTTAGTTGATTGATGGCCTCTTCGCTGGCATGTTCGTCCAATCTCTTCATGATGTGGGCGACCTTGATTTGGCCTTTGGCTGGCCGTCGGTTATTCACCCGGATAAGGTGGTAGCCAAAGGAGGTTTGCACTGGTTGGGTGATTTCGCCGACTGCGGTTTTGTATGCCGCATCTTCAAACGGATAAACCATTTGAAAAGCGCTGAAATAGCCTAGTCGTCCCCGGTTTTGCTTTGCTGATGGATCTTCTGAATGCTCAACGGCCAGATTCCCAAAGTCAGCCCCCCGAAGCAGTTGGTTTCGGAGCTCCATCACTTTGTTCCAGGCGTGCAGCGTATCATCAGGCGTGGCTTTTTTATCGAGAAGAATTAAAATATGACTGGCATCAACTTCCATTTTCATACGTTCGTAAGCAGTGTTTACCATTTGCTCGGTGTAATGAACTGATGTCAGGTAGGGTTTGGCCAGCTCGCTGCGGTAGTTTTTTAGTTCGCTCACAAATCCCGGAACGGTATCGTATCCCAGACGCTCCGCCTCCAAAACTTTTAGCTTGAAATTGATAAACAAATCGAGGTAGTCAGCGGGCGACTTTTTTTCTGCTTCATCCAATAAATAGCTGTTGTTCTTCTCGTAGAGCCAAATAAATTCCTCTTTGGTTATGACCTGGTCATCAATTTCAATAAGCCTGCCCGAATCCGTCTGTCCGAATCCGTTTGCGGCAATTAAAATGGCAAAAAACAAGAGAATGAAACGATGCATAGAATGATTATCAGTTAAATTTTCCATCACGATTTGGCCCCCTTCAAACTCAGCGGGTACTGTAATTGGGGGCTTCGCGGGTAACGGAGACATCGTGCGGGTGACTTTCCTGAACACCTGAGGCCGTAATTCTGGTAAATTTGGCGTGCATCAATTCCTCAATGTCTTTTGCTCCACAGTATCCCATGCCGGCTTTCAAGCCGCCAATTAATTGGTAAAGCACCTCATACAAGGTTCCTTTATAGGGTACACGGGCGGTAATTCCTTCGGGAACCAGTTTTTTGATATCTTCCTCTACATCCTGAAAATAGCGGTCTTTCGATCCGGCTTGCATCGCTTCTACGGAGCCCATGCCACGGTAGGATTTGAATTTGCGTCCCTGAAAGATGATGGTTTCGCCAGGCGATTCCTCCACGCCGGCAAACAGTGATCCGGCCATAATGGAGTTGGCGCCGGCGGCAATGGCTTTCACAATGTCGCCCGAGTAGCGGATGCCACCATCAGCAATCACCGGAACATCGCTGTCTTTCAAACTTTTTGCCACATCGTAAATCGCCGACAATTGTGGAATTCCCACACCAGCCACCACACGCGTGGTACAAATTGATCCCGGGCCAATTCCGACTTTCACCGCGTCGGCACCAGCCAGCACCAGGTCGGTAGCGGCTTCGGCGGTGGCAATGTTTCCGGCAATAAAATCAATCTCCGGATATTTTGCTTTGGCCTGACGCAAGGTTTCCAGCACCCCTTTTGAATGGCCGTGGGCTGTGTCAATCACAATGGCATCGACCTGAGCCTTGACCAGCTCGTCAATCCGATCCATCGAATCAAGGGTCACGCCTACACCGGCAGCCACGCGTAGCCGGCCTTTCTCGTCTTTGCAGGCCAGGGGTTTGTCTTTGGCCTTGGTAATGTCTTTATAAGTCACCAGCCCAATCAGTTTTTTATGCTGATCAACAACCGGCAGTTTTTCAATTTTATATTTCTGAAGGATTTCGGCAGCCTTATTCAAATCTGTGGATTCGGCCGTGTAAACCAAATTTTCGGATGTCATAACTTCAGCAATAGGCCGATTCATATCTTGTTCAAACCGAAGGTCACGATTGGTTACAATGCCAACCAGGATGTTATCGGAATCGACAACCGGAATACCACCGATTTTGTAGGTTCTCATGATTTCGAGCGCATGGTGGACCAGCTTTTCCCGCTCAATGGTAATGGGATTGTAGATCATCCCATTCTCGGCCCGTTTCACCGAAATTACCTGTCGGGCCTGTTCTTCAATACTCATATTTTTATGAATCACTCCAATTCCGCCTTCGCGCGCAATCGCAATTGCCATGGTCCATTCGGTTACGGTATCCATCGCTGCGGTAACAATGGGCGTATTTAATTTGATGGAACGGGAGAATGAAGAACTCAAATCCACGTCGCGGGGCAATATATCAGAATATGAGGGGATTAGCAATACATCGTCAAATGTCAGTCCCTCGGAAACAACTTTATCTGCGTAAAACGACATGAAGTGGATTTTTAGTTGAAATTAATAGCCCAAAACTACAAAAAATAACCGGATTAAGCTTGGGTTTTGGCGTTGCAAGTCTCCATTAAAAAAATTAAATTTCATTAAAATTTGTTAAGTTGAATCTGTTTTTATAATCATTGCAAAAAATTAGTTTGTTTGAGTGATTTTAAGTCCATATTAACCCGTTACTGGGGCTATTCCAATTTTCGCCCGTTGCAGGAAGAGATCATCCAGTCGATTGCCGATGGGAATGATACGCTTGGCCTGATGCCCACCGGTGGTGGCAAATCCATTACGTTCCAGGTTTACTCGCTTGCCAAGCCAGGAATTTGTCTGGTGATTACGCCACTGATTTCGTTGATGAAGGACCAGGTTGAGAATCTGAATAAGAAGGGAATTAAGGCACTGGCCATTCATTCGGGCTTGAGCCAGCGGGAAATAAAAATAGCTTTTGACAAGGCCAGTTGGGGCGACTACAAGTTTCTGTATTTATCGCCGGAGCGTGTGAACACCGAGCGCTTTAAAGACCATTTGGGTAACATGGATGTGAACTTGATTACGGTGGATGAGGCTCACTGTATTTCGCAGTGGGGTTACGATTTCAGGCCGAGCTACCGGAAAATTACGGAACTTCGCCAGCTTTTGCCCGATGTTCCGGTTTTGGCACTCACAGCAACCGCAACCCGCGAAGTTGAAAAGGATATTCAAAAACAGTTGGATTTTAAAAAGGAGCATGTCCTTCGGAAAAGCTTTTTCCGCGACAATCTGATTTATATTGTTCGCGAGCGTGAAGACAAAATGCAGTACCTGCTCCAGTCGGTTCAGCGCGCAAAAGGAACCGGCATCGTTTATGTCCGCAGCCGCAAGTTGACCAAAGAAATCAGCCAATATTTGCGGAAGAACAAAATTTCGGCTGATTACTACCACGCCGATTTGAGCAGCCTAAACCGTGAGAAGAAGCAGGACGACTGGAAATCGGGAAAAACCCGCGTGATTGTGGCGACCAACGCATTCGGAATGGGCATTGATAAGGCGAATGTTCGCTTTGTGATTCACTATGGGCCCGCCGATTCGCCTGAGGCTTATTTCCAGGAAGCGGGCAGGGCAGGGCGCGACGGAAAGAAAGCCTATGCTGTGTTAATTTACGGGAAATCGGATGTACTCGCCATGAAGAAGAATGTGGAGAAATCGTTTCCCGACATCGAAGTGATCAAAAATGTGTACCAGGCGCTATGCAATACTTTTCAGCTGGCTGTTGGCTATGGAAAGAATCAAACCAGGGATTTCAATTTGGGTGAATTTGCATCGAAATATTCCATGCAGATTCAAACCATTTACAACAGCATCAAGATTTTGCAGCGTGAGGGGTACTTGGAGTTGACGGATGAATCTGACAATCCGTCCCGGCTGATTTTTATTGTTGGGCGCGACGATTTGTACAAATTTCAGGTGGCCAACGCAAGTTTCGATGGATTTATCAAGTTGATCCTCCGTTCTTACTCCGGCTTGTTTGCCGATTATGTGCCGATTAATGAAGAGTTGCTGGCCAAGCGTGCAGGCCTTACTATTGAGGTGGTTTATCGGTTTTTGAATCATTTAAATTCTTATAAGATCATTCATTACATCCCCCGAAAGAATACGCCCTATATTTTTTTCCCAAAGGAGCGGATTGAGATTAACCGCTTGAAAATTTCGAAGGAACATTACGCTGACCGCAAGCACGACTATCAAAAACGGGTGGATGCCATGATTCATTATTCAACCCAGAAGCTCAAATGCCGGAGCCAGGTATTGCTTCAGTATTTCGGAGAGAAAGAATCGGTTCGATGCGGAAATTGCGATGTGTGCCTGGAGCGAAATGAGCTGGGCTTGAGTAAGCTGGAGTTTGACCGCCTGGCGGACGAGATCAGGGAAAACCTGGCGGACCCCTGCTCGTTTGATGAATTGATTATGAAACTGAAGGGTAACGAGGAGCGGAAAATCAGGGTCATCCGTTGGTTGATGGACAACGGCAAAATTGTTAAGCGCATTGATAATAAGCTGGAATGGAAGCGAAATCAGCAGGCAAATGGCGCAAAACCCGAGTGAAACGGAAAATCTTATTATTTTTGCAGGATTAATTGAATACTATGACCGGCGAAAGTTTGAATCCAACAGTATATTCCAAAAATGTAATTGAGTTTGTTACCGTAGCGAATGAGTACTGTAGCTTTTTAGAAACAGCGGGCAGCCAAACTACGCGGGTTTTTCTCGATAAAGTTCAAAAAATCTTACCGCTGCTTTATCTGAAAATATCAGTTTTGCCCGAAGTGGAAAGCTACGAGGAAATGGGATTGGAGAAGTTTGTTAGCGAAGTGGACTATAATTTCTTGCAGCAAAAAGTGATGAATCTGTTGGGCGAGCACGATGATTTTCAGGAAGTATTTGATGTTGAAATGCAGTTTAGCGATGCACCGTTGACCGCCAGTATTTCAGAATGTTTGGCCGACATTTACCAGGATTTGAAGGATTTTTTGATGTCGTACCGGACCAGCGACGAGTTGGTTATGCAAGAGGCCTTGTGGCTGTGTATGGATAACTTTAAAACCTTTTGGGGACAGCGTTTGGTCAATGTGCTGCGTGCGGTTCATTCGCTGATTTACGGAGATTTCGATTTGGACGACCGGCTGAAACACACACCAGCTGCCGATGAAGACGATGACGGAACAAGCAATAAGCCAGATTGGCTGAATGATTTATTTAAGAATCAGGGAGATTAAATATGTTTATAGAAAGTATTACAAAAGAAGAACTGGCCGACTTACCTTTACATGCCTTCGACGGGGAGATTGTTTTGGTGGAGAATGAAGAACAGCTTCAATGGGCTGTTAATTATTTGAAAAAGCAGGATGTACTTGGTTTTGACACGGAAACAAAGCCTGCTTTTAAACGCGGACAGGTCCATCAGGTGGCACTGTTGCAGCTCTCAACCTGTGACAAAGCATTTATTATACGGATCAGTAAAATTGGTTTACCCGAGATACTGAAAGATATACTGGCCGATGAAAATATCACCAAAGTTGGTGTGGCCATTCGCGATGATATCAAAGCTTTGCAAAAGATTAATCGTTTTACTCCCGGTGGTTTTATCGAATTGCAAGATGAAGTGAAAGAATATGGCATTCAGGATTTTAGCCTAAAAAAAATCACTGGTATCGTTTTAGGATTCCGTATTTCAAAATCGCAACGCCTGTCTAACTGGGAAGCCGATCAACTAACTGATGCCCAACTAAGTTACGCCGCTACCGATGCCTGGGTTTCTTGCGAAATTTTTAATTCGCTAATTGCCGCCCAATCATGACTTTGCCCATCGTTACCCTGAAGCCAGGGAAAGAACAATCGCTCAATCGCTTTCATCCCTGGATTTTTTCGGGCGCCATCAAGTTTATCAGTCAGGAACTTGAAGAAGGAGAATTGGTTCGGGTCGTTTCTGCCAGGCAGGACTTTCTGGCCATAGGCCACTATCAAATCGGATCCATCGCGGTGCGTGTGGTTTCTTTTGAAGATGTTGAAATTAATGCGGCTTTCTGGGAGAAAAAACTTTCTGAAGCACTCAATCTTCGGCGTGCTTTGGGCTTGCCAGGGAGCGAGCATACCAATGTTTTTCGGCTGATTCATGGCGAAGGCGATGGTATGCCTGGTTTAATTGTCGATTTTTACAATGGCACCGCTGTTTACCAGGCACATTCGGTGGGCATGTATCATATTCGGCACGAGCTGGCCACTCTTCTGAAAAAGTTGATGGGTGATTTGCTGGTTGCTGTTTACGACAAAAGTGATAAAACACTTCCGTTTAAAGCTGATATTCAGTCCGAAAACGGTTATTTGCTTGGCGCATCGGAGCCGTGCATTGTGAAGGAATATGGCCTTGCATACCAGGTTGATTGGGTTGAAGGGCAGAAAACCGGCTTTTTTATTGACCAGCGGGAAAACAGGAAACTGGTGGAGCAATTTTCAAAAGGACGCGATGTGCTGAACATGTTTTGTTACAGTGGCGGCTTTTCTTTTTTTGCCATGCAAGGGGGCGCCAATTTGGTGCACTCGGTTGACGCTTCGGCAAAGGCCATTGAGTTGACCCGGCAGAATGTCGCGCTGAATTTTAAAGACGATCCGCGGCACGAAGCGTTTGTGGCTGATGCCTTCGATTTTATGCGCGACATGAAAAACCGCTACGACCTGATTGTCTTGGATCCACCGGCTTTTGCCAAGCACCGTGGGGCTCTGCGTCAAGCGCTTCAGGCCTATAAACGCATCAATGCCAAAGCTTTCGAGCAGATTAGGCCTGGCGGAATTCTGTTTACCTTCAGTTGTTCTCAGGTCGTCAGCAAAGATCAGTTCCGTGAAGCCGTGTTTTCCGGAGCCGCCATTACGGGCCGCAAAGTTCGTATTTTGCACCAGCTTCATCAGCCAGCCGACCACCCGGTGAATATCTATCATCCGGAAGGCGAGTATTTGAAGGGTCTGGTTTTATACGTTGATTAGCTGTAAGATCGGCTTGTCTTTTCCACAGAAGCTTATCGTAAAAAAAACATTTAAAAAAGTTGCAGATTCAAAACAATACTTATTTTTGTAATAGTATGGTTGAGAATTGGACGTTTTAATGTTGAAAATCGACCTCTTCCCGGAAAATGAATCAGAATTCATCCCCAACTGGCGACGTTATTTTATGTATTTTGGGTGGGGATGAACATGCCAGATTTCGGTACTGATTTTCCTATTTCAGTGTAAAGGTTTCCGGTTCCCGCATTTTGCTCCACCAGTTATGTTTTTATTCATTTCTAATTTTTATTCTTAAATTATGAACATTTACGTAGGTAACCTGGACTACAATCTGAAAGAAGACGAACTGGGTGAAATTTTTGCTGAGTACGGAGAAGTTATTTCCGTGAAAATTGTTAAGGATCGTGAAACTGGAAGAGCCAAAGGTTTTGGCTTTGTTGAAATGGCCGTTGAAGCAGAAGGTGATAAGGCTGTTGAAGAATTGGATGGAGCTGAAGTAAACGGACGGAATATAAAAGTTAACAAAGCCCGGCCTCGTCCGGAAAGACCTCCAAGAAGAGATCGCTATTGATTTTTGACTTTTGTATGTTGAGAAAATTTTGGTTCGTCCGGTGCTGCCGGACGAACCTTTTTTTATTTTAAAAGCTAGGGGCCATTAAAGCGCAAACCTCCTCCAGGAAGATTTGATCATCCGCTGAAAATGGGGCAGGCGAGTGGCTGTCGATATCCAGTTCGGCGATGAACTCGCCCTCGCGTAAAATGGGAACGACAATTTCGCTTTGCACATCCAGGCTGCACGCAATATAGTTGTCCTCCTTGCTGACATCTTGCACAACGATAGTCTGCTTTTTTTCGGCTACCTGGCCGCAAACGCCTTGGCCCACCTCAATGCGGGTGTGGTCAGTTGGTTTGCCAACATACTCGCCAAGTTCGAGAATACCATCTTTCAACCGATAAAATCCAACCCAATCGTAATGGTAAACCTGTTCTTTTAGGACCTGGCAAACTTGTAAGTGCAAGTTGTTGGGATTGCTTTTTACCAGGTCTTTGATGTGTTCTAAGGTTTCTGAGAAATCTGTTTTCATCTTTTGAATTTTTGTAGAACTATCTGATTACCATCTGCTTTTCGTGCGTTATTTTCTCGCAGTATTTGCATTTTAAGGTAATTGGTTGTTTTGAAATGACTGAGAAGGAAGTCGTTATTGGCTCCGAATTGGTGATACACTTGGGGTTGAAACATTTGACAATACCAATCACCCGGTCAGGCACTTCAACGACCTTTTTTTCCACCACTTCATAGTCGCGAATGATGTTTAGCTTTGCATGAGGTGCAATCAGTGCAATTCGGTTAATGTCGTCGTTTTCAAAAAACTGGTTCGATACTTTAATAATTGCTTTATTTGTGAGTTTTCCGCTGTCGAGGTTGGCTCCAAACGTGATCATGTTTCGGGTTTTGTCCAGTTCCAGAATTGAAATAACATCGAATAAACTTTCAGATGGAATGTGGTCAATCACCGTGCCTTCGCTAATGGCACTTACCTTTAGTTTTAATTTCTTTTTATGCTCTTTCATATTGGTTATTTTAAGTTTAAAGCATGTGATATAATTGCTTCGCGTGCGAATACCCCGTTTCGTGCTTGTTGGAAGTAGTAGGCTTTTTCGTTTTGATCTACGTCAGTAGCAATTTCATTAACCCGTGGCAGCGGATGCAGAATGCGCATATTGGGTTTAGTATGCTTCAACATGCTGTTTTTCAAAATATAGACATTTTTAACTTTTTCATATTCCATGGGGTCGGAGAACCGTTCTTTTTGAACCCTGGTCATGTAAACAATGTCGGCTTCAGAAATGATGTCTGTAAATTCGCGATGTTCAAAAAAGCGAATTCCTTTTTCGCGCAGGTAGATTTTGTACTCTTCGGGCATTTGAAGTTCTTCGGGAGCAATGAAATTGAAGATTGGATTTTCAAATTGCGACAGCGCCATGAGCAGAGAATGCACGGTACGCCCGTAGCGCAAATCACCAACCATAAAAATGTTCAGGTTGTCGAAGGTTTTCTGGGTTTTCAAAATAGAATACATGTCCAACAAGGTTTGGGTTGGATGCTGGTTGGCTCCGTCGCCTGCGTTGATTACAGGAACTGACGAGACCTCGGCTGCATAGCGGGCACTTCCTTCCAGTGGATGGCGCATCACAATCAGATCAGCATATTGCGAAACCATGCGAATGGTATCGTGCAGGGTTTCTCCCTTGGAAACACTGGAGGAGCCGGAATCTGAAAAGCCAACAATACGTCCGCCCATGCGGCTGATCGCGGTTTCAAAACTCAATCGGGTACGGGTTGATGGCTCGAAAAACAGCGAAGCTACAACTTTGCCCTCCAGCAATGTCTGGTTCGGATTTTCTTCAAAATCAGCAGCCATATCCATTATTCTCAGGTAGTCTTCCTTCGAATAATCCATGATGGAAATTAAATCTTTTTTATTCATGCGCTTTGTTTCATTAAAGTGGTTTCAAAAAAAAACCAACAGGAACAAAATTCACTGTTGGTTTTCATTATCCGGGTCATATGCCGGTAATAAACTAATTTGCTGAGCCTGATGTGTTTTCTTATAACTGGGGACGGAGCGTTTAATAAAAGGGAAAAAATTTGTCAGGTGATCCTGATCACCAGTTGGGAAATTATATAGCACTCTTAAACGCTTCATCAAAACCCAAAATTAAAGTATTTGTGGCGTGTTGTTTATGATTGAATACAGGTTTTATTACCGATTTATTAACAAAAACCGGGTTAATCAACACGAACGACATCGACGCTGTCAATCTTTTGAAACTTTTCAATGATCCGCTCGGCTTCGCTTTTTCGAACGGATGTCTTGATCCGACAGCGCATTTCGAACTGATTTTCTTGCTGATCGAGCTTCTCTTCCTTGAAAATTTGCATGACCGGGTTCATGTTTGGATAATCAAATTCAATAGTAAAACTGGTCTCAACAAGCTTCTCGACAATGGTTGCATGAGCCAGAACATCGGCTGCCGCTTCCTTATAGGCGTTAATCAGGCCACTTACGCCAAGCAGGGTTCCTCCAAAATAGCGCACAACCACAACTAAAATATTGGTCAGGTCCAATCGAATGATTTGTCCTAAAATGGGTTTGCCCGCGGTTGATGAAGGTTCGCCATCATCGTTGGCCCGAAAGTGTGTTTTTTCGGCTCCAAGTCGCCAGGCGTAACAATGATGGCGTGCGGAATGGTGTGCTTTTTTCAGGTTCTGAATGTGATCTTTGATTTCATCTTCTGACTGAACCGGAAAAGCAAAGGCAATAAACTTGCTGCCTTTGTCCTTAAATAAACCTTCGGCGGCGTTTGTTATGGTCAGAAACGAATCGGTCATTTTTTTGTAATGAAAAAAGAGGCTGTCC
>NZ_LGIA01000034.1 GCF_001270965.1 Sunxiuqinia dokdonensis
CGGTGGTGCTTTTTGCGGGCTAGGACTCGCGGCCGGGGAGGAGGGGGTGCGTCTGATCCCCGGGTTTCGCTGCGCTACACCCGGGGCTATAAATATTTTTCCCCTCCGGGGAAGGTCTTCGTGTCTTCGCGCCTTCGTGTTTAAATCTTGAAACTCGGTTCCACGCTCTTCCGTCATTGGTTGGAAACTTTAAACTTTAAACTTTAAACTCGGATTGATGGTCAATGGTTGTTGATGGCAGTTTTGAAGTTTGCAAGGCTGATTATTTCAGTCTTTCCGATTGTCTTCATTTCAAGTAAATCCAAATCACCGGTAACCAGGTAATCGGCTTTTCCATCGATGGCGAGGTTCAGCAGAAAGTTGTCTTTGGGGTCCCGGCATGCCTGTATGTTCGATTGTATCGCAACTAACTGACTGTATCGTTCGATTAACTGGATCAACTGGTCAACATCGGTTGCAGGGAAAAGATCTCTAAGCTTTGGTTTCTGGATAACGGTTAAAAATTCGGACAGCAGGTCGAAGCTAAAAAGCAACTGCATTTTTTGTTGGTAGAGTAGCTTGTCGAGCCAACTGAGCTTTTTCGAAATGAGAAAACTAATCCAAATATTGGTGTCAAGAATGACCTTGGGTTGATTTCCTTTCATAACGTTCGGTCCTTGCTTCTTCAACAATTTTCGTGATTTCATCGAGTGAGGGGGATTCGGCAGAATAGCTCCGCAATTTTTTTAGTAACAGGCGAAATTTTTGATCTGAATCACGCTCTTCGGTAATCTGAATCAGCTTCAAGTCAACCAAGCCTTGAATGATCTTTTTGGCTTTTGGATTTAATATTTTGATTTTAAGCGCTTCCATGCTTGTTTAAATTTGTGACTAAAGGTATGAATTCGATCTGACACGTCCAATTGGCAGTTGTCGGGCCTATGAAATCTTCGCCCTGTTAAATCTTTTTGTTGGTATTTTACAGGGTGAACTACGTGAATTTCACAGGATAAATTGTCGGTTCCCGATTGTATTGGGACAGGTTGTCGGTTATTCGTACGTTCGTGCTCCTCCCGATACCGGGACAAGTTTTG
>NZ_LGIA01000035.1 GCF_001270965.1 Sunxiuqinia dokdonensis
GAACGATAATCGTATTCTCAAGCATGTTCAAACGTTCCAGTTCATCCATCACCCGGCCAAGCTGAGCATCCATATAGCTCATGGAGGCATAATAGCCATGGATCAACTTTCGGGTTAACGTATCAGCGTAAACGTACTGGCCCGCAGGAATAGGCTTAAACTGATCAATTTCACCCCCTCTTTTTGTGGCATATCGGGGAGCTCCTTCCGGGTCTTTCTCATACTCCGGCATGGGCAATTCCTCCGGATTATAAAGGTCCCAATATTTTTTTGGCGCACTGAAAGGTAAGTGCGGACGGGCAAATCCAACGGCCATGAAAAAAGGTTGTTCCGGGTTCTTTTTCAACTCTCGCAGACGATCAATGGCATGCCTGGCTACGCGTCCGTCGGCATAGGCGTCATCCAACACATCGGGCGACTCCCAAGCTGCTCCACGTGGCAGATCCCTGTTTGGCGGAAAATCCTCAAAATACAAGTGGCTATTCTCAAAGTAAGCTTCTTCTCGGGTAAGTTCCCGGTTGGTACTTTCGGGATCTAAATATTCTATGACTTTTTCCTTGTAGTGAGGAATGCTCCACGATGCTTCATCGTTGGTATTGCCATGTCCGATGTGGTAAACTTTCCCCATCGATTCGGCATGGTATCCTGCATTCATAAAATATTGAGGCAGGGTGACCGCATCCGGATAGGCATCGCGGAACTCGGTTCCAAAATTGTAAAGTCCGGTACTGGTTGACCGGGCCCCCAGCATGATGTTATAGCGTGATGCCATGCACACTGCCTGGTTGCAAAAGGCTTTATTGAAACGTACCCCTCTGCTTGCCAGTTTGTCAATATTGGGGCTCACGGCAACCGGATCGCCATAACAACCTAAATTTGGTTTTAAATCGTCAACCAAAAACAGAACCACATTTTTGCGATTTTCATTTGATTGAGACATGGCTGGCTGGCCGTGCCCAACACTCAAGCTACAGAGCAAAACGGCAGCTCCAAGTGGCTTTTTGCTTTTGAAAGAAAAATTTTTCAACGAATTCATATTTTTCCGGTATAAAATTTTTTCCCAACTGGATTGTTAAAGCCAGATTGGTTATTGAACCTTTGTCAAATTTTTAATCAGCTCCACTTCTTCCTGACTGTAAGGCGTTCCATCGGGATGGAAGATTTCGTGAAACCAGAGCGACGGTTCCGAACCATCGGGAATGGGTTCGTCCCAGGCATATTTGGTATTTGACCTTCCGGCGACCAGGCCCCAGTTGATAGCACCGATATTTTCTTTTTTCAGGATCGGCATAATATTGGTGAACAGGCTATTGTTGCGTCTCGCCATATACTCAGTGCAAACCATCGGGCGGCCAATCAGTTTCAAAGTATCAATGGCAGCTTGGTGCTCTTCCGGCCCTTTATAATTGTGATAAGTAACAATATCTGAATTTTCCAGCTGAAACCTATTTAAGTCTGTTAATTGTACATTCCAAACTCCGGCAGACAGCGGCTGTGACGGACGCACTTCCCAACCCCATCTGAAGACATTCCGTAGTAAAGGCATGGAGCTGTTCCCTAGTCGATTGTTTCCCGGTTCATTGTATAAGTCCCAGATCGCAATTCGTTTGTCGTCCTTAAACGCAGTCAGGATATCTTTAACATATTCTTCCAAGAGAGGCATCAAGTTTTCATCAAGAAAGATCAGCTCGCCGGGATCGCGCACCCAGCCGGAATTGTGAACGCCTGGTTTTGGATCCGGTTGTTTGCCTGCTTCGTATATCGGATTCCAACAATCATCAAAAAACACAAAAATGGTTTTGATGCCGTGGCTGTCGGCAATATCCAGGTACTGGCTCATCCTGTCCTTGAAGCCTTCTTTGTCCACTTCCCAGGCCACATGATGAAGATATACCCGCATACAGTTCAAGCCAATTTCTTCAGCCCATCCTAGTTCCTGATCAATAGTTTCTGGGTCAAATGTTTCTGATTGCCACATTTCCAGCTGGTTGATGGCAGTTCGCGGATTGAAATTACTACCGCGGAGCCAGCCGTGCTCTTCCTCCCAGGAATTAGCCTGATCAACTGTCCACTTCTGTTTCACAGGTTCTGTTCCTTCTGATCTTTGGCCGACCTTTTGCGTTTGATTTTGACAAGCTGAAAACGCTGCCACAACTAATAAAATTAAAAGATTTGCTTTTCCCATAGTTAATTGATTCATATTCGAGTATTTAAGTGACTATTTTTCTGACAACACAGGCACAATGACCTTTTCTCCATCTACGCGGAATCTGTAAAGAGCCTTTCTCGGATCCCAGGCTTTGATTACCGGGACTATTCGTGTCCGTCTGGGTGCTACCTGTTCCTGATTAAAGTGAACATGATAAACGTAATACAACTGGCCGTCTTGCCCTTCAAACAAATCCCCGTGTCCGGAGCCATTTTCGCCAACCATAGAACGGTGAAGGATCGGACTGTCCGCCTGCTTGACCCAAGGCCCGTACGGAGAATCGGAAACGGCATAACCAACCGAATAGTCAATATTTTTGAAGTGGTTAGCCGAATAAAACAGGTAATATTTGTCCAATAAGCGAATGACGGTTGGACCTTCCAAAATGGGTGCCGACTCAAAGTTCGGAGTGGCTTCCCAAGGCTCTGTCTGATCAAAACATTTCTTCAAAGTTCCCGGTCTGATCTTTCCCTTTTCCAGATCAAACTCAGCTACCCATAAATAATTACCCCGGTTAAACCGGACGTGGTAGAGGTAATATTTCCCATCATCATCTTTGAAAAGGAAGGAGTCGATATTTTTTTCAGAACCATCGATGGCAGCTACTTCCTTCTGTCTATAAGGACCAAGCAGCGATTGTGACCGGGCCAAAACGGTTTGTTCGTTTGCGGTATAGGTCAGGTAGTATGAGTCATTTACCTTGAACAGTTGCGGCGCCCAAAAGCCCCCGGTGCCAAAGGTTTGATCTCCCCGATTCAGTATCATGTACAGCGAATCGTTGGAGCCTGAAGGTGAAGACCAGGTTTTAAGGTCTTTGGATTCCAGGACAGCAAAACCCAAGGGATCCCGAGCTCCTTTCGTACCTGTCAGATAGTATTTCCCGTTTTCAACATAAATGGTTGGATCTGCGAAAAATATTTCTCTTTTCTCCTGCGCGGCAAGCTGCATAGCAGCAACGAAAAGTATGGAACAGATCGTGATAAATTTCATTTCTTATCGGTTTAAAATTATTTTACAATACCGAAATGATCGACTAAGGTATTGTATTCTTCTTTTGAAATCGTCATCATACAACCGTGCCTTACAGAAGAAGGAAGACCGTATTTGTCCCATGTACGGTGGAACGTATATCCCGATGCCTGGTACCAGGGACCATTCATATTATCGGCAATCGACAGACCATACGAAATGCCGGGATATTGTTCGTAATAAAGATACCACACCGTGTTATCGGGAGACGGAATGAGCATCGGCGCTTCCCTGAAGTTCGGGCTGATTGACGGTCCCGGCTCTGAATATGGTCCCAAGATAGACGGAGCTTTTGCGATGCGAATGGTCTTTCCCGTTGTCCAGTATAGTGTCGGATAGGTTTCATCTTTTAAAACTGCATAATAGTTTTCTCCTATTTTTCGGATAAAAACATCGATGGTTCCCATGTCCCAGTCGAACAAACGTGTCGGATACTCTGAAAATATCTTTAAATCGTTTGACAGCACGTATAAAGTTCGCTGGCTGGCCCAGTAGCGTTCTGCATCTTCCTTTGTGCCTTCCATATGCGGCGTGTGCCATGTAACGATGTATTGTTTCAAACCCTGATCAAAATATACTTTGGGAGCTCCAATCCGCTGCAGTGCGTAGGAATAATCGGGCGTACTTTTTAGATCCGGCGTATAGGTACTGTATTTTTCCCATGTCACTAAATCGTCAGAAACCCAGAAGTTGATATCAGGAGAATTATCTCCCCTGTTCCCTGCAATGTAGTAGCGTCCGTCATGCCCTTTGCAAATGTCAGGATGCCCATGATACTCGTCAAACACCCGTTTGCGGTCATTCAGGGCGTACCAGTGCAAACCGTCAAGACTCACCGAATAATAGAGTTTCCCGTAATCCTCATGAGTCATGTGAGCAAACAGATACGCTTGATTAATCGCATCCTCTGAGTTTTCAACTTGCCCCGGCGGATTGGGTTGTTGGGCGCTTAAACTATTGAAAATCGAGACCAATACAATGGTCAAATATAGCGTGGTAAGTTTAACTGCTTTCATACATTGCAATTTTATTTTTTCACAGAAATTGAGCCTCGGAGACAAGCTATTTTGAAATCAAGCTAATTCTCATCAAAGACAATGGTGGCATAGAATATTTGATCTGGTTTCGTTTCACTGAGATTTCATCAAAAAGCGGAGCAATTTTTTCAGGTTGATCCCAGCTATTTCGCAAGGCGAGATCATTACAGCGTATAACGATTAGCTCCGCATGATTTTCTACTTCAAACCCTTCCCAATTCAGCTCAACCTCCTGTGTTGCATTGGCATCGCGGTTGCAGATAAAAACGGAAGTTGTGCTGCCGTTCTCATCCATCAAAGCAACAGCATCAACCACCGGCATATTTTCTCTTCGGATCACATATTTTCCAGAGCTGTCAAATATTGGCGCGGTAGTGTTGACATCCAGAGGTATTGTTCCGTTCTGGCTCGCATACATCAGGTGGCTCCAGTAAACCGGTTCGGTATAAACAATTCCCCGCTCCTTTCTCAATCCGCCCCCATGATTCATCAACGCAGACCGGGTAACCAACTCCACCAGTCCATTACTTCGGATGCAGGTATTGATAATTCCTGAATACCACAAAGCCCCACTGATGCTGGTCACGTTGCCAACCGAACGCGGTTGTGGCCAATCCATCAATTCGGTGATGGCAACTTTTGGCTCAACATTAGCCTCCTGCATGGGGACAACTACCAATTTTTGCAAGAAACTGGGATAGTTTTCAATAAAAGCAACCATATCTTTCCAAACTTCCACCGGATCTGCATCCCTGTCAACTGCTCTGCCAACCAGGGAGTGAACCGAAATCGATCTCACCAAATTCCCATTGTATTCCATCAGCTTATCATTCCATTTTGGGTCAACTCCCCGGCTAATCAATTCGGATTTCTCCAACACCTGGATTAATCCGTTCGCGATCAATGAAATGCTTGAGTCTGCCTTTAACAGTTCCGGTGCAAAGGCAGCATAGCGCCTGGCATATCCTTCACCATCGGTAAACCCTATTTGCCAGTCGCCGCATAGCTCGTTGCCAACTTCCCATATTTTCACGTTGTAGGGTTCTTCATGCCCGTTTTTCGCTCTCAACCGACCCATCGGCGTGGTGGCCGGATCGTTGCAATATTGCACCCAGTTTGCTGCTTCCTCTGGGGTGCCGTTGCCAGCGTTTACGCAAATCATTGGCTCGGCACCAATCAGTTTGCATAAACTCATCCATTCATCGGTTCCGACGTGGTTCCATTCCATCTCATGCCAAGCAGGGTTGGGCAACACCGGACGTTGATCAATCGGGCCAATGCCATCCTTCCAGTGGTAGCCGCTTACAAAATTGCCGCCGGGGAAACGAAGCAAAGGAAGTTCCATCTTTTTCAATAATTCAACTAGCTCTGGTTCCCAGCCGTCCATATGATCATCGGGAAAGCATAAAATCCGTGAAAATTCGGTTATGGTGCCAGGCTTGACGACCAGGCGCAACAAATATGGATCGCCTTTTTGGTGCCCGGCTGATGCAAGGGTTACCTTCTTTTTTAAAGTTTGCCAAGAGGAGTTCAATGCAAAAGTTGCCTCACCAATGATTGTTTTTTCAAGGTTTAAAAATTGCAGAATAACTTCTGTCTGATTTTCAGAACGGGCTGTCAAAGATACTTCATAACCGTCTGTCCGGTGAAGCGGTGGAAATACGCCTGTCTCCAGATAACCAGTCTGATCTCCTGCTTTTAATTGCTGAAAATCGTGCATGCCTTCATTCAACAACCTTCCGTTCAAATTTCCGGAGGACGCCCAATAGGCTGCAAATCCGTTTTTCGCCTCACCAGTCAAAGCCGGCAGGTAAAAGGTTTCCTGAAAGTTTTGCAACTTTCCTTCCATCCTGTCGTCGTAATCACGCACAGGCCAATAATCTGCGGAAACAAATTCCGGGTTTTCCACCACCTGCGCCCAGGCCCCCTGATACACATTATTGCCGATGTGCTCAGTAAATAAACCAAATAAATTCGGGGATATGGGTTGTCCTTTCTTGTTTGCATTAACCGTTATCCTCACCTGAGCAACGGCAGCATGGACAACAATTAAGCCCAGTAACGTCAAGAGTATTTTTATCGACTTCATAATTAAAGAGTTTAGTCTACTTTAAAAAGATTTTCTAAAACGAATTATTGTAAGTGATTTCGGCTCGAAAACATATTCTCCCTGCAAATCCAGGCGGATTTCTTCAACGTGTGGCACCTCAGCATAAGGCCGCTTCGGTGTATTTTTCACCTTCCCGTCGCTGCTTAAGCTGGTTACCGTTGCGTTCACCGTCTTGTTTCCTTCACCAAACTGAAGCCTTGTTGCAACCGCCTCTTCCCGAAGGTTTACCACCTTAACCACCAATTCATTGTTTTCGGAGTCGAATCCCGCTGATGAAAACAAATATTCCTGGCTGAGCGGAACCGCGCTCCCGGACTTCATAAACTCTGCATTATACCACACATCCGTTTTATTGTCACGGAAAAGTTTAGACATGTAGTAATTGAATGTTTTGAAACTTTTTGAATTGGTATGAAACAAGAGCGGATTGCCACGGCCCTCCACAAAATCCCAGTTCCGCATCAGCGGACGATCGGCCATCATCGGTTTCAAATCGGCATTTCGTTCCATCGCCATCATAAAAACCGCTTCGCCTAGCACATCCAGCGGATGTGTTCCCCGGATTCCCAATTCACCGATAAACAAATTGGGTCCCGGCCGCTGATATTGATCAAACTTGTAATAATTTTCAATCACCCATGGAATATCTTTGTAATAGTGCTCATCAAAAATCGTGACGGTTGAAGGATCGACAAATTCAGCGATCCGTTCTCTTTTTTTATCCGCATCGTTGCTTTGGCCGATGATGCTATTTGCAATAATCTTTAGCTGCGGATATTTTGAACTCACCGCACGGTAAATCGCATCGTAATTCCGGTAATAGGCCGGGCCGAAATCTTCATTTCCGATTTCTATATATTTTAGAGGAAATGGTTTCGGATGGCCATTAGCAGCCCGCATGCCCCCCCACTCTGAATCGACTGGGCCAATGGCATATTCAATGGCATCCAAAACATCCTGAATATATTCCTGAACATCAACATCAGGGTGGTGATACCCGTCTTTCTCATCAGACGCATGAACCCAGCCTGTGCATACCAAACCCGAGGGAGTTACGTACATCGCATCGCAATGAAGGTATTCGCACAATTCGTAAAACTCGTGGTAACCCAAACCATCGGTCCGGTAGTTGGGCTCCCATTTAGACCAGGCTCCGGGGCGTTCAGCAGGATCGCCAATGGTTTCTTTCCAGTGATACATCGTTTCCACATTCACGCCATGCACCAAACATCCCCCCGGAAAACGAAGAAAATCAGGCGCATAGTCGATCAGGTTTTTCATGATGTCCGTCCTGAACACTGATTTGCCATCATCCCAAGTATCTCCTGGAAACAGGGATACAACATCCAGGAAAAAAGTGCCATCTCCAACCGGCTCAATACATAGCATTCCCTTCGTGGTTGATTTTTCGGCTTCAAAAATAAACGAGAATTTCTTCCAATCTTCGGAAAGTTTGTCGACTTCAAATTGGTCTGAAATTTTTTTCCCTGTCGAATCACACAAAAAAAGGTTCAGTTTTCCGTTGAATTCCTCTGCCCTGGAATAAAACGACAATTTGTACTGATTACCTTGCTCAAAGTGCATTCCGTAGAAACCTGTATTGATCACACCCGACATTCTGGCACCAGTTTTTCCCTTTGCCTCCACCTGCAGAGAGTGCAGGTTAGATGGATTCAGCGGATGGGTATCAACAATTTTCAAATCGATGTTTCGTGTATTCCGGGGAAATCTGCTCCACCCAACAAGCGGGTCGATTGAATAGACTTTTTTTCTTGGATTGTCACCTTCCTGTGGGATGGCCACATAACGGCCGTCCTCCACTTCCAGGCCGCGGGGCGGGTTGGCTTCTTCAAACGCCCGGTTCCGAACCATCTCGGCATACAAACCGCCTTCGCCGATCATACCAATTTCTTCGTAATGCCAGCCATATTCAATTGGAGAAACTTTTTTCGAATTTGTCAAATCAATTTTAAGTAGGTTTTTGGTCCCTCCTGTCTGAGCGAAGCTTAAAAAGGACGCGTAGCAAAATATGCTAAGAATGACAACAGTAAGCTTTATTAGTTTCATATCGTAATTTTTTTAGATTATTGAAAGTCAACACACTAAGCATTATTGAATAAAAGATGATGCCTCTGTTCGGCTTGGCACAGCCCTTATAAAATCTTACTTCCTTAGTTCGTCAAAATCAATCGATCTGAATAAATTTTGCTATCAGAAACTATCTTCACGAAATAGATTCCTCTTGCCAGATTATCCAAATCAATCCTACCATCCTGCACCGGTTGTAATGATGTAACTGCCCGACCGTTCAAGTCGAATAGCTGAAACTGTCCTTTTAGTGCCATTGCTTTCGTCGTGAACTCAATACCATTGACTGCTGGATTAGGATAAAAGAGATTAAAATCAGGCTTGTGCTTAAGAGAAGGGACATCAGTCTCTTGTCCTTCATAACTTTCTGTAAGTCCATCAGTCATGATGGACTGGATCTGTTCCGGGCTAAGCACTTCTCTTGTCCAAAATAGTTCGTCGAGGCTGCCATAGAAATAAGTTCTGTCTTCTGTTTTGAAAGCTCCCAACACAAATTGTCCTACCGATTTTTCGGTGCCAAAAGCGGCAATCCCGTACAATACGCCATTGACAAAAATGCTTTTGACAGCTTTTTCAGCTTCGTGAACAACTGCGATGTGGTTCCAAGTTCCCGGTTCAATCGCGTCAACGCTTTGTACACGGATTCCACTCTCGAAAGAAGCCGGCATATCGCCATTCAATATTTCCATCATAATCCGACCAGGAGGAGTGCTTTCCGGTGGATCTTTTTGATGCAGTATGGTCATCCCTGCATTGGCTATACTGGTCGATTGATCCATTTTCACCCATACTCCCAAGGTGCTGCTTTCTGATCCAACATTGATAATGGCCTCTTGTGTGGTCACAAAGGCCGTGTTGTTAAAACTTAATGCTTTCCCAAATTTACCTTCGGTGTAGGTTTCGGCACCTCTGGTTAGATTGAATTCGACATTTTCAGGCGAGGCATCGGCCAGGTTATCATCAAAACCAAACTGCATAAAAATTTTTGTCGGGTCCGGCGGCAAAGGTGTTTCATTCTCGCTTACTTCAATGTCCTGAATTTTAAAGAAATCGTCGATAAAAGCATAATTAAATTGCTTATTCCCTGTTTGAGGATCATCTTCAATGGTAACTGCTGCAATCAAATTATTAATAAGCCAAGGCACTGAATTTTCATGGAAATTGGCACCCCTGCTAATTTGGTATGAATAGGTGGCAACATGGAAAGACTCGTACTGTGACAAAAGTTCATATGCTTCCCACAGGTAGTGTTTCCTTTCCTCAAACCATGGGCACATACTCAAAAAATCATCCCATTCTTCCTTCGGACGACGATCGTTCAATGCATGGGAAATGTATTGATGCACCAACATATCTGCAGGATAACCGTATTTTGATGCAAATTCGGCAGGAATGAGATCTTTGTTGTGATCTTGCCACCAGAAAACCAGTGAAAACTCAGTAATTAGGATTTTCTGGTCGTTCCTGATCCTGTCATTGGCGTAGCTGTACATTGAAACAATATCGTTATTGTTTTTATGATGTATGTGCAAATCGACGCCCTCAATCCATGGTGTTTCCTTAACAAATTCCAGCATTTTAAGAACACCTTCGGTATCCCTATGAAAATCGTATAACCTGTTAAAGGCCCCAAAATAAATTGGAACATCCGCTTTTCCGATTTTGTACTCATGTACCCGGTTACACATGTATTGGTAGAAAGGCGACAGGTTATTGTTTCTTTCGTCATCATTCATCGATTCGATGAATGGCTCGTTGCCAACAACAATGATGTCAATTTTATCCCAAATGCGATCTAAAACACGCTGAAGAAAATCATTATAGTTTTCAATTTCACTACTTGTCGTGTCGGGATAGGATTTGTTGTGGAAATTCCATTTAATACTGAGAATTGTTTTATACCCTGCACTTTTAAGATTTAGAAAATCTTCGAACTGATCGTTAATATCAGTTAACCGGTCCTGATTTTCATAGTATGGAAAAAAATCAAAAAAGCCACGGACCCAGGTCGTTTTAGTTCGTCCCAGTTTTGCAACATCTTTCGCGTGAAAAAGTGATTCGTTAAAATTTACGCCCATCTCCTGTGCCTCCATTGACAACGAAGTCAGCAACAAGCAAATCGCCAAGGTTCCTTTTATAGCTGATTCTCTGAAATTCATCGGACTGGATTTTTATTGTATTTCGGGTTTGTTAATCATTTTCATGGCAGTACTGTATATTGAGTTTGTCTTTCTTCCTGCAAATTTTTAAAATCTGCTTTTTGCATATCGAAAGGTTTAAACAACAACAATATAATAGCCTGTTGTGCCACAGGGGCAAAAAAGAATAGAAAGGGTTGCACCCGAAGTTAACAAATGCAACCCTCTAAATTAAACTGTTAGGATAAATTAATATCCTTCCCGCTGTTGAAGTGCTGGATTTGCGTCAACTTCAGCCAACGGATACGGAAAGTAAACCTGTTTTTCAGAAACGGTCAATCCGCGTTGCTCTGCATATTCCAGAAACTTACCGTGGCGAATAAGGTCTTCGCGACGTTTTCCTTCCGAGAAAAACTCCCATCCACGCTCATCCAAAATCAAATCCCTGAAAGTTTCTTTGGCACCTACGTCAGCTAAGGCATAAGGTGTTACTTCGGCCCGGTTTCTAACCAGGTTTACCAGATCAACGGATTCCTGTGTGGGGCCACTGATTTCATTCAACGCTTCTGCCCTGCAAAGCAGGATATCTGCATATCTAAGGTATGGCGTGTCAGCACCGCTAGCATTCCCCACTTGATTATTATCGAAGTACTTAATACTTCTGCTGTTGTGAGTTGTTGTTCTCAGATTTACTAGTGCTCCAGCAGCGTTGTAGTAATTTTCAATAATAGTCTTCTTTCTAACGTCATCGGGGTCAAAAGAATCCACAAAACCATCTCTCATCGTAAACTGGGTGGCCCAGTTGGCCATACTTGTGGTCCATTCAAATTCCGGAATATTGTCCGATCTCCTGAATCCGGGAGGAAAGGCTCCATTCTGGTAATTGTTATTACGGCCTTCCTCATTCGTGAGCGACCAGGTCACAATAATTTCCCGATTGGCAAGATTGTTTTGAGGTTCATTCTCAACAAAGAAAGTTGCACGGTAAGTTGGGAAAAGCTCATAATAGTTAAGATCCATCAAATCCTGGGTAACATCAACTACTTTAGCCCACTGTTTTGTGTTCATCAAAAATTTAGTTAACGCAGCATAAGCATGCCCTTTAGTTGCCCTCGAAATTTGGGTTTGCTCCGACGGATGCACTAAATCTTCGGCGGCTTCCATCAACTCAGTCTCGACAAAATTTCGAAAATCCTCCTCGGATGGAAGTCCGAGCTCTTTGGGTTGGACTGTTAAATCAGTGGTTGTTCTGAGAGGCACTACCCCGAAATACTTATACATATACGCATATTCAAATGCTCTGATATATCTTGCTTCTGCAACAACTTGCCTTTTGAATTCCTCATCAACCTGTGAATCTGCAATATTGTCGAGCAAGGTGTTTGCATTTCTTATCGCCCTGTATCTGGGAGACCAGAATAAATTTTGAAGCTGGGCGGTCGATGCATCCCAATTAAAATCAATATATGGTTTCATTTCTCGTTCAACAGCCCCGATTCGAACAAAGCCAACATCCGTTGTTACTTCGTTGATCAAAACTTCATCCCGAACAGTAGGCCCCATGCTATATTCATTGTACGCAGCGAACAACAATGCTTCTAGTCCGGCTTTAGACTGCAAGGCATTTCCCGGTGCAAATTCATCCACCGGTGATAAGTCCAGTTTGCTCTCACATGATGCAGTGAAAAATACTAGGAGCATTATCCCTATTATTTGATTGATTCTTGTATTATTCATATTTGCCTTTTTTAAAATTCTACATTTACGCCTATCATATAGGTACGAGGAAGTGGATAAGCATTAAAATCTACTGCTGAAGTATTGCTGCCACTGGCATTTGCTGCCGGGTCAGTCCCCAAATAGTCTGTTATGGTGAATAGATTTTGAGCCGTGACATAGAAAGCCAGTTTGCTAATCCGACTTATTCGACCGACTTCAACATTGTACCCAACTCTCACGGATTGTAGCCTGATGTATGAGGCATCTTCGACGGTTATGCTGTTGACCAGAGAATTAGTGCCTCCTGAGGCTAGTGGATTTACAAAAGAGGGATATTTATTGGTTGGATTTTCCGGAGTCCATCGTTCCAGAAGCGGCTCAGCAATTCGATTCTGTCTGAAATTGTTTGGGAACATGGAATTCGCAAGATTAGCATTAAGCTTATCAACGCCCTCAACGCCCTGCATAACAATGTCCAACGTGAAGTTTTTCACTCTAAGATTACTGGTAAGCCCCCATGCAAAATCGGGAATAGGATCGCCAATTATGGTACGATCATCACCGTTAATCGTTTTATCTCCGTTAATATCCCGATATTTGATGTCTCCCGGGTTGACATTGTCGTTCGTCACACTAAAATCGTCATCAGCTTGCCAAATACCATCTACGATAAGTCCATAGTAGGAATCCAACGGTTCCCCAGGTGTAATAATAGAGAAATCGGGTATTTGAGCAAGTCCTCCCCGAATAATATCTCCACGATCACCAATATTAAGGACCTCATTTTTTAGGGTTGAAAAATTTCCTGAAAGATTCCAGTACAGGTCAGCTTTTCGAATCACATCCCCACTCAGAGTAAGTTCAAATCCTTGGTTTCTGACACCACCCAGATTCTGAACCTGACCTTCAAATCCCGTATTTAATGGCTGAGGAATATTAACCAACAAATCAGTTGTTTCTTTATTGAAATAGTCAAAAGATCCAGTAATTCGATTTTCCAATATTCCAAAATCAAAGCCGATATCGAATTGAACAGCCTTTTCCCAAGTCAAGTTCGGATTCGCAATTCTCGACGGCAAAATTGTACTGTAATAGCTATTTCCAAAAAGAACCTGGCCTCCTGTGGAGAATGTCTGAAATGCCAATGAGTTGCCAATATTTGCATTCCCTGTGCTACCTACGCTTATTCTGGGTTTCAATTCGGTAATCCAAACTAATTCGTCCATAAAACCTTCCTCTTGCATTTTCCATGCAAACGCACCCGATGGGAAATATCCAAACTTATTATTCTCTCCAAATCTGGAAGAACCGTCAGCTCGGATAGACGCAGTAAACAAGTATTTATTCATAAGTGAGTAGTTTACCCGAGCCAGGTATGAGATAAACTTTGCCTGCGTTCGGCCACTCCCCACATGGTTTAAGAGTGGATCACCCGATCCCAGCGCATTGGTTCCAAGATCTGGAAGTGCAAATCCGCGAGCATCAGCAGCAAAGCTTTTGGTCTGGAAATATTCATATGTTGCGCCTACGACTCCAGACAATCTGTTTGCGCCAAATTCCCTGTTAAAATTCAGAGTTCCTTCTGCAGAAACATAATCTTTTCTTCCTGTCTGGATTGAGGCAATACCACCAGTACCTGCACCTGACAACGTATAAGGCTGAATGAAAATATCTCTTCTCACATCCTGTACATCGCCTCCAACTTTAACCTGTGCAGACAATTCGGGGATAATGAAATACTCCAAATAAGTGTTTCCAATAAAGCGGAATGTTTCCGCAAAAGCATCCTCTCCGTTCAAAACAGAGAGCGGATTGTCACCTGTAAAAAACTGTGAACGCTTGTAGCTTCCATCCTCATTGAACGCTTCAATTACGGGGTCGTAGTTGATTGCCGTGTATATTACTCCACCATTTTCATTAATACCAACCCCGGTCGAAGCAAAATCATCGTTGATATAGGAGGCGTTCAAATTGACACCTGCTCTTATTTTTTCACTTTCGTCGTAGGCCAAATTTACGCGTGTGTTATATCGCTTAATTCCAGACCCATCCACTAATCCTTCCTGATCATAGTAGTTCAACGATGTAAAATAGGTCAGGTTCTCGGTTCCACCTGACAAGGATACATTATGGTTCTGTATAGCTGCTGTTCGATAAATTAGATCTTGCCAGTCAGTTCCTGCTCCTTCAATTTCTTCAATTCGTTGCTGAGGATCACCACCTCCCAAGTCAATAATCGAATTCAAAGCATCACGGTATTCTGTCGCCGATAACACATCAAGCCTGTCAGTCGCGTGCTGAACACCATAATATCCATCATAGGCAACTTTTAGTTTTCCTTTCTTTCCTTTTTTAGTCGTGATGATAACAACTCCATTCGATCCTCGCGATCCATAAATGGCAGTAGCAGATGCATCCTTTAAAACCTCCAAAGATTCAATGTCTGAAGGATTTAGAGAGTTTAAAGGGTTTCTTGGATTTTGATTACCCGTAAAACCAACTCCACCCGTACCCGCTACGCTGCTATTGTTGATGATAATACCGTCAACCACGTAAAGCGGCTCGCTCCCGGCTTGAATTGAACCAGCTCCCCTGATATTTATGCTCAGTCCTCCACCCGGTTCGTTACTCTTTTGCGAAATCTGCACACCGGCAATCCGGCCTTGCAATGCTTGCTCAACAGAAGCATTGGCACCGGGGTTCAAATCCTCAGCTTTTACAGAAGAGACCGCGCCCGTCAAATCGCTTTTTTTAACAACGCCATAGCCAATCGCCACTACTTCTTCAATTCCGATGGCATCTTCCTCCATCGCCACATTGACCGTTGACTGATTGCCAACACTAACCTCCTGGCTCTTCATCCCCACGAACGAAAACACCAAAGTGCCGGCAGTAGGAACATTTGAAATTGAATAAATGCCTTCAAAGTTAGTGATGGTGCCTTGCGTTGTACCTTTTATCAAGACAGTGACGCCCGGAAGCGGCTCACCAGAGGAATCAGTGACTATACCGGTGATTGCACGGGGTTGTTGGGATACGGCAAATGATCCTTCCGGCCTGGAGAGAATAATTTGCCGGTCAACCATCGAGTAGTTGATTCTTTTGTTTGCAAAAAGCTGACTTAGAACCTCTTTAATTTCAGCTTCGTGAATATCGATCGTATATACCTCATCCACATCGATGTCGACTTTATTGTAGGCAAAGCGATACTTAGTTTCGCTCTCGATTTGCATGATGATATCGTCAAGCCTCATTTCGTTCACTGAAAGTGATATCTTTGAGCTTTGCGTATAAGAGTCCAATGCAAAAGATTGCATGATGCAGACAAGAGAAATGAAAAGAACTAGTCTCATAACCAAAAATGTTTTTAAAGCATGGTCATACCATGCCCGATACTTGTGATTTTTTTTCATAAATTTGAAAATTAGTAATGTTGAAACTCAAAATAAACTTTACTGATTTGCGGGACGGCATGGGCAGTGCTTTCCCGCATTTTTCATGTCTAGGCATATTATTACATAGGCTTCTTGTTTTTTATTATTATTTTCTTTTTTGAGTAAGACTGATCATTCTGGATCCTGCGGTTTTCCACTTGGAAGGACACCGGTGAGATCATTGTCAAAAGGTTCAGTGCATTCTCAAGCGTCTCGTTTTCCAAAGTCAGCTGTATTTCCATGGCATCCAATCCCTTTGCTTGTAGCTCGAAATCGACATTATAAAATCGGCTCAACTTGACACAGGCTTCCCTCAATGAAATATTTCTGAGAACTAACCTTCCATCTTTCCATGCGAGATAGTCATCGATATTCTCAACCATGAGTTTTTCGATGGTATTGTTCCCAGAATGATATACAACCCGTTCATTAGGGTTCATTTTCTGTAATTCCTGGTCGCCCAGGTTTAGCTTCACGCTCCCTGTTTGAAGCACTACATCAAAGGACTGATCATTCGAGTAGGCAGATACATTAAACTTTGTTCCCAACACTTCGATGTTTAACTTGTTTGGTGTTTTAACGATGAAAGAGTGTTTTTTTTGACGGACGACATCAAAAAAAGCAAGGCCATCCAATTCAACGATCCGTCGCTTCTTCGAATCCTCATGATATTTCAGGATCGACCCATATCCCAACCATCCGGTTGTTCCATCAGGGAGTGTGAACTCACTGCGAAAACCTCCATGAGAAACGATTTCAACCATCTGACGATTGGTTGCATTGTTGATTCCACGATTGGAAAAATAGACAGCTGCGGCAATCAGGATTCCTACAAATAGAATGGCCGCAATTTTCGATATCTTCAGGAGGAAATCAGATCCATGAGAGGCTCGTTTTGGGGTATTATCGATGACATAGTAAAATTTGTAAAAAACATCATCAAGGTTGGGTCGGTCATCAACGTCGGGCTCAAACTGGTCCCACTGTTCTTGAACAACAAGCTTGGCGTTTTTATTCAGGTTTTCATCTTCAAAATACTTCTCAACCATTTTCAGATCGAGAAGGCTGAACCTTTGGTTGAAAACCCGGTCGATATGTTTTCTATTAATCGTCATTCAGAGAATCCTTTTACCAGTAATATGAACTTCTCCTGAAAAGGGATGCCTCGAAAACGATTTTTTTTACACAAATTTAATCGTTGTCTCGCCCAATGAAAAGATAAAGGAATAGAAGGCCTGCCAAACCATTGTCTTCCTTGACCTTGTCAAGAACAAACTTACGAGCTATGACTAGTTGCTTTTTCACATGGTGGTCACTCAAACCAAGCCGCTCCGCTATTTGTTGATTTTTCAGTTCCTCTTTGTAGCTCAAGGTAAAAATCTCTCTTCTCCGGGAAGGGAGCAAATCGATAATCCGATTGATCTTATCAACAAATAGTTGGTAATCTAACTGTTCTTCATTTTTTGAAGTATCGAAAAGGTATTCTTCGGCAAAAATTCGGACATATTTCTCTTCCCTAATTTTTCTTAAAAACCGCTGACGAATATTGTTATACGCAATTGTAAAAAGGTAAGACTGTAACGATGTGTTTGTCTTTAGTGTCTGTCTATTTTCCCACAATTTCAAAAAGACCTCATTCAGCAAATCCTTGGCATCTTCTGTTTCTTTTAAATACTTTAAAGCAAAAGAATAGAGTCTTGCCCCGTATTTTTCGAACAATATTTTAAAGGCCTGTTTGTCACCTTTTTTAAGAAAAGTAACCAAACGATCATCGGTATAATCAGTATAATCAGTATTAAAATTCACTTGCTAGTTAGTTTCCAATTAATCGAAGATGATTGAACGAACAAGAAAAGAACGTCAAAAGTAATGTTTATTCTTCATTTTCAAAGTTGTTCTCAAACAAAACCTAAGGTCGATAGCGATGTGACGAAAGTCTGTTTCGAAGCTATTCCATATCATCAGTAATCCCATTTTTTAACTAACTTGCATAAATATACGATCTCCAAACATTCTTATATTTTGATGTACTGACCATATAATTAGATACTCCTTTGCACAGGGTTCCAGAGATGAGAAGCAGAAGTATTTGCGATAAGCTAAAAAAATCTACATGAAAGAAAGCGATCTTTGTTGATTTGTTTTCAGTTTATTTCCTGTAACCTTTACCTCTTCGTTTCTTGTCGCCCTTTTTAAGTCGATTCCTTTTCCCTTTTTTGAAAGAATCTCCCGTGAGCTGTGTTCCCATATTTAAAATCAACTCTTTGATGATCAGTGATTTTAGTATCCCAATGGCAATTCCTTCATGATTTTGTTTTGAAAACGAATTTGGTAAATCCTTCCTGTTCTGTTCCTGAGACAACAATTCTTGTCTTGAAAGATAAAACCTCGGCCGCTCTTCAAAGTCCGACAATTTCATCGGATGCCGGATTACTGTTCCATTCTCATCGGTCACAAAAACCATATGCCCCCTCCCCGCTTTTCTGATTTCCACCTGAAAGAATCCCAACGCTTGGTCATACATATCTTTGGAAGTGATGATATCCATTCGGTTAAGCTCACTAAACAAAGTTTCCAGGTTTCGCTTCAGATATCCGCTGGATGCGGTAAATTTCAGGTTCCTGAGTTGTTCCGGAATCTCTTGTTTGAGCTGGTATTTTTGTTCCAGCTCCTTGACAAACTTTTGCATCTTGTCCTTTTCGTATCCATCGCGGATCTTTTTGCCGGTCGTTTTATCAATCCGCGTAGAGACAACATGAAAATGCACCCGCTCCAAATCCTGATGCTTATAGACAAAATAAGGCTGGCCTCCGTATCCCATATGCTCCATCATTCGGTCAACTTCCTGCCGGACGGTTCTATCGTCCAGTTTCAACAGATCAGAACCGGACGGATTCACCGAGATATGCAAACACTTCTTTTTCACCCGTGGATTTTGCTTTTCAATGTCGTGTAGGATCTTCCACCGGTGCCCCTGACCATACATAAACGGATTGATAGAAATGGTGTTGGCACTATGAAAATAACTGGCCACACCCTCCTTGACTTTCATCTCATTGTATTGAAAGGCATTTCGGGTATCACTGGACTGGTGAATGACAATTACCATCTGTGTACATTTTTAAGTTTGCGAAGGTCCATCTTCAATTTTATCCAGGTAGTGCTGCAGGACCGAAAAACAGTTTCGAAGCTCCCTTAAGATCTGCCTGAAAATCTCCCGGTCTGCAGCAGTCAGATGGTAGATATGATTGGTGTTGATCCTTTTAGATACCTGGTTTAGGTTCACCCCGATCTTGTTGAGTTCGTAATCGAGTTTGCGCACCAGCAGAACAAATTCTTTGGAAGCCTCCACCTTTCTGATTTCCCGCTTTTTGACCAGCTTGGCCCGGCAAAAATCACTCAAAGTCAGGTAGCCCTCCTTTTTACAGCGCTTCAGCAACAAGCGCTTTTCCAAGGCTGTCAACCGAACGCGAACGCCCTCATCCAACTTTTCGTGATCCGGTGTTTTTGGTCGCATGACTCGCTGTTTTCTTACTGATTCAAGGTTTCAAAAAAGAGGGGGATCTTCCAATTTTTCAAGCTGAAAGCCCTGCCGGGAGGCACAAGGTTTTTGTGGAACAAAAACACATCTTGCAGCCCCCTCTTTGATCTAAGATTACTTCTTCAAAGCTAGCAGATGAGCTCCAGAAAGAAAATAGCAAATTAGTTCAATATGAGTCAATTGACATTAAACGCAGATAAGAATAGAATGACGAAAACGATGAGTAAAATCGATTAAAAACCGATAACCAAAGATTCGCGAGCGTCCACGGCAAAACAGTCGATTAGTTATTTTGACTCAGCATTAACGGCCAGGTGCCTTTTCAGAATCAAGAACAGGATGTCTTTGCGAATGGGTTTGGTGATGATTTCGTCGCAGCCAGCCTTGTAAGCCTGGTGCCTCTCCCGTGGGAAAGAATGGGCAGTGAGTGCCAGCAAAGGAATAGCAGGATGTTGCGCTTTGATCGCCAAGGTGGCTTCAAATCCATCCATTTCTGGCATGATCAGGTCCATCAGAATGATGTCTGGTTTTTCCGCCTGCACTTGGGCCACCGCCTCCAAGCCATTCGCGGCATGACACAGCTTCACATCGATTTCCTGAAAATAAATTTTCAAA
>NZ_LGIA01000036.1 GCF_001270965.1 Sunxiuqinia dokdonensis
AGCCCAGCCCAACAAAAAAGATCACCCATTTCGATTGCAGGTAATCTTCTCCCAGAATGATGAGGCTGACATCGACGAGTTGAAAGGAGCATTCCTGTCCTTTCTTGAAGAAGATTCGCCCATTCGCAAGTCGATTGAACAGGAGCTGGATACCTCGGACCCAAAAGTTCGTTTGAAAGACGGCGCAGAAAAGAAAACCTGGGAAATTCAGCACTTCGACAACAAACCCTTGATTGCCGTGATTGCCTTGCTGTCGAAAATTCAGATTGATGTTCAAAATGCGGAATCCAATATCCTGACCTATCTCTACAGCCAGATCGATGCCAGCTCATTTAAATTTAACAAGCTGGGCGCTCGGGTAATTGCCAAGACATCGTACGTGTTGGAAGGTGATGTTTATCGCGCCGAAGTATTTTTGGCTGCCGAAGATACCACCCAACAGCCCATCATCTTAATCAATGACAAGCCACTGAACATTGTCGATGGAAAGGGAATTTACGAAGTGCCGGCAACATCGCCCGGAACCTACAAGTGGGGTGGAATTATCAAATACAAAACACCTGAAGGAGGATTTAATTCTTATCCTTTCGAAGAAGAATACATTGTAAGCGAACCTTCGGTGACCATTTCGCCCACTAAAATGAACGTATTTTACATGGGTGTGCCCAACCCGGTGAGTGTTTCTGTACCTGGTGTTCCTTCGGAAGATTTGCAGGTGACCGTTACCAATGGCAAAATTCAGCGGGATGGAAAGGACTATTTGGTTTTTCCAACAGCTGAAGATATTAACGGACGCAACACCAAAGTAACCGTGAGTGCCAACATTGGCGGGCAGTCGCGCTCCATGGGTGCGATGACCTTTCGGGTGAAGCAAGTGCCTGACCCCGTTGCAACCATTGCCGGTCAGGCCAGTGGTGTGATCCGCAAGGAAGACCTTCTGGCAGAAGCAGGAATTTTTGCTGCCTTAATCGATTTCGATTTTGACCTCAAGTTTACGGTGACTCAATTCGACGTTACTTTTACCGGTGCTGGCGGATACACCAATACCTGGTCGTCCACGTCAAATCGATTCACTGATGAACAGACCCGACAATTTAATGCCCTGACGCCGGGCAGTATTATTTATATTGATAACATTATGGCTCGTGGTGATGATGGAACCAACAGGCCCTTGTCGCCAATCAGCTTTAAAATAAGATAAGAGATGAAAAAGTTTTTGATAGGAATAGGAATCGTTTGCGGCGCATTTTGCTTTTCAGCAAAAGACACGCAGGCACAGGTAATTGATGGCGCGTTTAAACGGACCAATATCGAAAACAGAAAACCCATGGCCTTTGCGCCCATTCGGGAAGCCGATGTGATGTGGTCGAAGAAAATTTGGCGCATTATCGACCTGCGGGAAAAAATGAACCAGATCCTGTATTTCCCTACCACCAACATGGATGGGCGCACCAATTTGATTAACCTGTTTTTGCAGGGAATTGAAAATGGCCAGCTAACGGCTTATGATGCGCGAACCGATGATGAGTTTAAAGTGCCCATGACTTTTGAGCAAGTTAAAGAAGCTTTTGGTGCGACAACCCGCACCCGTCAGGTGCGCAACCTGGAAACGGGTGAAATGGAAACCAAAGAAATTGTGGGCGAAATTCGCGCTGAGGAAGTGAAACAGTTTATGGTGAAGGAAGAGTGGTTTTTCGACAAGCAAACTTCAACGCTGAACACGCGCATCATCGGTATTTGTCCCATCCAGGAGTATTACCGCGATGAGGACATTAACCGGCAAAATGTGCAGCGCCGCCAGGTTTTCTGGATTTACTATCCCGAAGCCCGCGATTTGTTGGCGACACACTCTGCCATTAACCCGAACAACACGGCTCAAAGCATTTCTTTTGATGATTTGTTCATCAAGCGTCAGTTCAACAGTTACGTTGTGCGGGAGTCGAACGTATATAATAACCGGGCGATCAGCCAATATTTAAGCGGACGCGATGCTATGTTGGAGTCTAAACGCATTGAAGCGGAAATCTTCAACTTCGAACAAGACCTGTGGGAGTACTAAAAAATAAGCGTGAACAAGCGAATGCCTTATGAGCCCGTCTCGTAAGGCTTTTTTCAATTCACGCCTTACAATATTCGATTTTCAGGAAACGTTAACTCAAAGCAATCCTATTTGGTAACAGTCAATGAGTAAGAGCCTCCTCATATTAGTTTTCCTGGCTTTGATTCTTTTCGTGTCATGCAAAAGAGATCAGAGGCTGAGCTACCTCTACCCAGAGGAATCGAGGCCGTACTATGAGCCTTCGCCCTACGGAATGGCATACATTGACAGGGGAAGCTATGTCATGGGAGCTGAAGATGATGAACTGCAGGGTTTTAGCACCACAACCAAGCGCGTTTCTGTGGAAGCTTTTTGGATGGATCTTACCGAAATCACAAACAACGAATACCGGCAATTTGTCTATTGGGTCCGAGATTCCATTGCTCGCACGCTGTTGTCTGAAACTTATCCTGAGTTTATGCTCACGGAAGACGACCGCGGAAACTTTTATGAGACCCCCCGTTTGAATTGGAGCGATCCGATTGAATGGAGGAATCCGGATTTCCGGTTGGCACTCGAAGAAATCTACATCCCAGAGGAAGAGCGCGTCTATTTTTCAAAATCCATCGATACCCGGAAATTCATTTACCGCTATCAGTGGATTGATTACAAGCAGGCAGCCAAGGGAAAGAATCGCTACAATTACGAAACACAATCGTACGAAGGAACCATTTTCAATGCTGAAGGAGAGGAAGTCCCCATAGAAAACCGATCGTCCTTCATTTTCAATGAACAGGTTCCGATTTATCCGGACACGCTTTGCTGGATTCGCGATTACACCTACGCTTATAACGAACCACTCACCAAAAATTATTTTTCACACGTGGCCTTCGATGACTATCCGGTGGTTGGCGTAAACTGGCACCAGGCGAAGGCTTTCTGCCATTGGCGAACAGAATTGATGACGAGCCACCAGTCACTTTTAGCTGCACCTTCAACACATGCCTACCGGCTACCAACCGAGGCCGAGTGGGAGTACGCGGCACGCGGCGGCCATGAGCGAACCTTATACAGCTGGGGAAGCTACTACACCCGGAATATTATGGGCTGTTTTAAAGCGAATTTCAAACCGCGTCGGGGCAACTACGTGGCCGACAGCGAATCGAGCACGACCACCATGAAGGTTGGCTCTTTCGATCCGAACGACTATGGGCTTTACGATATGGCCGGAAATGTGGCCGAATGGACCAGCACTGCTTTTAATGAGTCGGCCTATGAGCTGATCAATGATTTCAACCCTTCATTTGAATACAACGCATTACCAGGCGATGCGCCGGTTATGAAGCGAAAAGTGATCCGCGGGGGGTCGTGGAAAGATATTGCCTACTACATTCGTAACTCAACACGGAGCTTTGAGTATGAAGATACGACCAAATCGTACGTTGGTTTTCGCTGCGTGCGCACTTCCTTTAAAGACGAATTCAGGCAATAAAAAAGCTTTTTCAGTCATGAAAAAGCTTTTTTTGTGCGGTTTTCGATACGGGTTTAAACAAACGTCGATCCTTTTACCATTTTCACATCGCTTACAAACTGACGGATTTGCTGCTCATCTTCCTTTTTGCAAATCAGCAGCGTGTTGTCCGACTCCACGACAATGTAACCGTTGAGTCCCTGCAATACCACCAACTTGTCCTGAGGCATGTTGACAATGCAATTTTCGGTGTGGTAGGTAAACACATCGCCTCCCTTGATTGAATTATTGAATTCATCTTTCGAACTGTTTTCATACAGCGAGCCCCAGGTTCCCAAGTCGCTCCAGCCAAAATCGGCACAAAGCACATGAACGTTTTCAGCCTTTTCCATAATGCCATAGTCCAGCGAAATATTTTGGCATTCGGAATAGGTTTTATTGATGAAGTGCACTTCGTCGTCGGTGCCATAAAGTTTTTCACCTTTTCGGAACAGGCTGGAAACGCCATCCAAATACTGATCGAAAGCCGATATAATACTTTTCAGCGACCAAATGAAGATGCCCGAATTCCAGAAAAACTCACCACTCGACACAAAGACTTCGGCCATTTCCAGGTTGGGTTTTTCTGTAAACGTTTTTACCTTGAACAGATTGTCGAAATCCTTGTATTCAGATTTTCCTTCAACCTGAATATAGCCGTAGCCTGTTTCGGGCCGGCTGGGGGTAATTCCAAGGGTCACCAGTACGTCGTTGTTGGCCGCAAAATCAATTCCTTTTTCAATCTCAGCAATAAACTCGTCTTCTTTTAAAATGACATGATCTGACGGGGCAACAATGATGTTGGCCTGTGGGTTGATGCTCTTGATTTTGTAACTGGCATAAGCCACACAAGGTGCTGTGTTCCGTCGTAGCGGCTCCAGTAAAACCTGGTCCTCATTCATTTCCGGCAGTTGTTTTAAAACAAGGTCTTTATAATCGACACTGGTAACCACATAGAAATTTTCAGGTGGACAAACTTTTTTAAAGCGGTCGTATGTCATTTGTATGAAGGTGCGTCCGGTGCCCAAAATATCTAAGAATTGCTTGGGCATTGAACTTTTACTCATTGGCCAAAACCGGCTTCCGATTCCGCCGGCCATGATGATACAAAAATTATTATTCATTGTTTTATTTTTTTTAAGACTGGTTCTCAAATATACCTATTTTACTTTTAAATTATGCCTTATTGCCACGATTCCTGAAAATGAAGTGTGGACACATACTGACACAAACGAACAAAGAGGCTGTTTCATGCCCGCACAGAGCCAAATGGCCGTAAAAAAATCTCCGGTCAACTTGATGCGATTGGCTTTACTTTTACTATCATTGCCTGAGCAGCCGGAATCCAGCGCTCAAAAAGAGAAAGTTTTATGCGGAACTCGTTTCCTATCCGATTATTTGTAACTTTATGCTAAAGTATTGCTATGAACCTTTTTTTTCACGTCGGACGTTATTTCACCTTACTTTCCCGGGCTTTTTCGCGGCCGGAAAAGCATCGCATCTATTTTCGAAAGTTGTTTGTTGAAATCGAACAACTGGGTTTGGACTCCGTTGGTATTGTCGCCATTATTTCCATTTTCATGGGAGGAATTATTACCCTGCAGGTGGCTTATAATATGTCGAATCCTTTGTTTCCGAGCTACCTGATTGGACTGGGAAACCGGGATACCCTGATTCTAGAGTTCTCATCGACCATTATGGCCCTGATCATGGCCGGAAAAATTGGTTCCAATATCACTTCGGAAATTGGCAGTATGCGGGTAACCGAGCAAATAGACTCGCTCGAAATTATGGGAATCAACTCGGCTAGCTACTTAATTCTGCCCAAAACATTGGCCGTGGTATTTATCTTTCCGTTTTTATTTGTGCTCAGTGTATTTTTTGGATTGATTGGTGGCTTGATTGTTGGACCGGCGGTTGGAGCTGTTACGGCACCCGATTACATTAACGGGATTCAATATCTGTTCACGCCTTACTATGTCACCTTCTCGATGATCAAAACCCTTTTCTTTGGGTTTCTGGTGGCGAGCGTACCGGCTTATTTTGGTTATTTTGTTGACGGCGGTGCTTTTGAAGTGGGCGCTGCAAGTACCCGGGCGGTGGTCAACACAAACATCCTGATTCTGGTTTTCGATTTGATTTTAACGCAACTCCTATTCTAATGATTACAATTCAAAATATCTGTAAATCGTTTGACGATAACTTGGTATTGAATGATATTTCAACCGTGTTTGAGCCCGGAAAAACCAACCTGATTATTGGGCGAAGTGGCAGCGGGAAAACGGTTTTGCTCAAATCGATTGTTGGCTTGCATGAAGTTGACCAGGGCGATATTTTTTATGATGATCGCAACTTCACCCAAATGAACCACAAGCTTAGGAAGAAGTTGCGGCAGGAAATGGGCATGGTTTTTCAGGGCGGCGCCTTGTTCGATTCGTTTTCGGTTGAAGAAAATGTGCGATTCCCGCTGGACATGTTTACCAACAAAAGTCAGAAGGAAAAGCAGGAGCGGGTTGACTTTTGCCTCGACCGTGTCAATATTGCAAAAGCCCATAAATTATATCCGGCCGAAATTTCCGGAGGAATGCAAAAGCGGGTCGCCATTGCTCGTGCCATTGTGATGAATCCAAAATACTTGTTTTGTGACGAGCCAAACTCGGGACTGGATCCGGAAACCTCGCTGGTGATTGATGAACTGGTTCATGAATTGACTGTGGATTTCAACATGACCACTGTGATTAATACCCATGATATGAACTCGGTGATGGAGATCGGTGATCGAATTTTGTTTATTAGCGAAGGCGTGAAAACATGGGAAGGCACCAAACAGGAGATTCTTCATGCGCAAAATAAAAAGCTACAAGAGTTCGTCTTTGCCAACAAAACTTATCGCGAAATTCGCGATGTGAAAATTGAAAAGGAAAGCTAGAGTCCTGATCTGGCATTTTGCAGCAATCTCATCCAATCATCCGAATAGCCTGGGATTGCGCCCGGGAAACTAGCCCCTTGGGGTCATGGTAATGACCGGGACAATCATTTCTTCGAGCGAAATTCCCCCGTGCTGATAGGTATCGCGGTAATACTGAACGTAGTGGTTGTAATTATTCGGGTACGCAAAAAAGTCTTCGTTTAAGGCGAAAATAAAGCTGGAACTCACGTTTCGTCCCGGCAAATAGGCCTTTTCCGGATTGGTAATTTCAAACACCTGCTTGTGGTTGTAATTTAAGTTGCGGCCTAACTTGTAGCGCAGGTTGGTACTGGTTTCGCGGTCACCAATCACCTTGATCGGATTATCGACCCGGATGGTGCCGTGGTCGGTGGTCAAAACGACTTTCACCTTATTATCAGCCAGGGCTTTTAGCAACTCAAACAGCGACGAATGGTTAAACCAGCTTAAGGTCAGCGATCGGTACGCCTTTTCGTCGCTGGCCAGTTCTTTCATCATATCCATTTCGGTACGGGCATGCGACATGACATCGACAAAGTTGAACACCATGACCGACAAATCGTTTTGCATGATGTTGGCTAAACTGTCGCTCAGCTTTTTTCCTGCCCGCCAGTTTGTAATTTTTTCGAAATTGAGGCGTTCGCGCCTGCCCCGGCGTTTCATTTGGGTTTGCATCAATTCAAACTCATGAATATTCTTGTTCCCTTCGTTATCATCGTCTTCCCAGTATTCCGGATGCAAGCGCGCAATTTCCGAAGGCATCAGGCCGGCAAAGATGGCATTGCGGGCATACATGGTTGCTGTGGGCAGAATACTGTAGTACAGATCCTCGTCTTCCAGAAGATAGTACTGGCTAAGCACCGAATTCAGTACCCGAAACTGATCGTATCGCAAATTGTCGATCACCAAAACCAGCACCTTGTGGCCTTTGTCCAGCTGCGGAAAAACTTTCGACTTAAAAATATCGGGCGATAACAGCGGGCGATCTTCGGCTCCCTTGTCAAACCAACTGAGATAGTTGTTTTTAATATAGCGACCAAAAGCGTTGTTGGCTTCGGCTTTTTGCATTTTCAGCACTTCGTCCATGGTACCGTCCTGCGAAGCAGCCAGTTCGAGTTCCCAAAACACCAGCTTGCGATAAACCTCGGTCCAGTCTTTCCAGTCGAGTCGTTCATTCAGTCGCATGCCGATTCGGGCAAATTCGCTTTGATAGGCCGAGGTGGTTTTGCGTGTCACCAGTTCTTCCTGCCCAACATTCTTTTTTATCGAGAGTAGAATTTGTTTGGGATTCACCGGCTTGATCAGGTAGTCGGCCATTTTTGATCCGATGGCCTGGTCCATGATATCTTCTTCTTCACTTTTTGTGATCATCACCACCGGAATGTTCGGGCTGATTTCCTTGATGGTGTCCAGGGTTTCCAAGCCCGTTAAACCCGGCATGTTTTCATCCAGAAAAATAATATCGAAGTGGTTGGTGCGAACCAGGTCAATCGCGTCGGAGCCGTTATTGGCAGTTGTGACTTCGTAGCCTTTTTCCTCTAAAAAGATAATGTGTGCCCGCAACAAGTCAATCTCATCGTCGGTCCAAAGTATCCGTATTGTTTTCATGCTTTCTGTTATTTAATGCAAGCTGCTCCCTATACAAACAAAAAATATTCCCGAATGGGTATGCGCTTAACAAAGTTTAACGCCGCTACCGGTTTAAGTAGATGGTTTTGTACAGTTCGAGGTATTCGCCAATGTCTTTGGTACGCATTAGGGTGTGGAAGTTGGCCGGCGAAATTACAAAATTGCGATAGTTCAATTCCATCAGGGGCTGGTACACCTGCTGATTTTGAACCACACCTCTGAGGTAATTCATCCCCGCCTCGCGGCTGTCCATGCCCGAAACTTTCAAAACCAGCTGCTCCGCATCAAACTCCAGCGACTCCACTTGCAAGCCTTGGTTTGGATATTTTTGCTCATGATGGGCTTCAATGGCTGATTGAACAGCTGCAGCATTGACTCCTGTTTTGGGAATCATGAGAATGAAAAACTGCTCTTCCGCTACCTTGGGATCGAACGGGCCGTCGTAGGCTGGCTTTTCCGGCTTAGGGGGTATTTCCTCTTCCGTGGCACTTGCCTGCGTTTGGCGGGCTGCCGGGCTCGCCGTTGCAAAATTACCACTGATGTAATAGTCGCGGAAAAATTCCACATACTCGGAAATACCGCTTTCTGCCATCATTTTCTCCAGGTTCTGGTCGGTGATAATGAAATTCCGGTAGGTTCTGGTCTCCAGGTTTTTGTACAGCGCCCGGTTGGCAACCACATCGCCAAAATAAGCCATGGCTGCGCGAATGCCAGCCATCGATTTGACAACCATCAACTGGTAGTTGCCAAACTTGCGTTGTTCGATTGTCAGGTTCAGGTTGCCGAACTGTGTTCGGTTGTAGTTTGAAAATTCGGAAACCAGTGTACGCATGTTAAAATTGGCTTCATCAACGGCAATCACGAAGTTTTGCGGCACATCGGTCTCGCGCGAAAAGAGGCCTTCTGTTTCCTCTGCTTTCACCACCACAAAGGATCCCCGTTCTTCCAGTTCGTCTTCCTCCGCTCTTACCCGTGCCATCAGTTCTTCAGGATCTTCCAGCGCATCCGATGGAAAATCGTTGGTAATAAAACGGCTATAGTTTTTCACAAAATACTTCAAATATTCCAGGTAGTTTTGATCCGACAGAACCTCGCGATAATTGTAGGATGAGGCTACAAAATTGACGTAATGCGCATCGCCCAGCGACTGGAACACGTCGCGTTGCCGGATGATGGAGCGGAAATAGATCAGGCTCTGCTCCTTGTCGGGCAGCGAGCGCACCACCACCAATTGGGTTTCCGGGTTCAGGTTTTCCGTTTCAATGTCGAAATCCATGCGGGTATAATGGTCGATGTTGTAATTGGCGATATCAAATTTCAGGCGGTTCAAATCAACGTTTGCCGACCGTGGAAAAGCGATCACAAAGTAATGCAGCAGCTCATCGTCGTAGGAAAATTTACCGCCAAATTCATCGTTGGCCGATTGGTTTTCAGGCAGCAATTCTTCATTTTTGATTTCATCATTCAGGTAGCCGATTTCAACCAACTTTTGATAATCGGCCAGGGTGCTGTCTTCAATCAGTCTTAAAACATCCTGTGCCAGGGGCACGGTTCCACTTTCAGGATAGCTTTGAATGTGCGTATTCAACATGCTGGCAAACTGATCGAAATCGGTACCAACCCCTTCGGCAATGGTTTCGATGAATGAAATTTTGGGCAATAGCAAAGTGTCCGGCTCCAGTTGTTTGATTTGCTGCACAAAGTCGTTGGCAGCCGGGTAATTGCCCTGTTGGAAGTTGTAAAAGGCTTGCTGATACAGGTTGTTCACGCTGTCCTGGCGAGCTTCCAACTCAATAAAGAAATTTGGATTGACCAGGAATTTGGCATATTTGCTGTCAGGATAGTTTGCGACAATCAGATTTTTGTAATAGTCGGAGCGCTGCTGGTCACCCACCTTTTGGTACAAATCCCACAGCTCAAAATAGCTGGACAGCTGGTAGGTATTTGGATCATAGCGTTGCAGCAGTTCCTCGTATTGCTGAATGGCCCGCTCATAGTTCTCAAAATCCTGCCTGAAGATCCGGCCCGCGTCAAACAAGGCGTCACGAATTTGCTGGTGCGATTCCGCCATAGCTTCTTCGGTCAGCGGCACATCCTGCAAATAGTATTCCCGTTCCATCGGGTTCTCCACGCGTATTTCACTGCTGTCGATCCCTGCTTCCAGCGCCTCCAGTTCTTCCATATCAAACTGCGACGCCGAATTTTTGTTGCTGCGTCTCCAGTCATCTTCCAGTTTGCGCTGCCCCCAGATTTGTTGAAATTCAACCTTTCCGTAGGCCACCGTTGTGGGATTGTAAAAATACCAGCCGCTTCCCTGTTGGTTGCGGGTTAGTCCCATGCGCGATTGGTTCATTCTGAAGAAATTGCGATCGCTCATCTCCTGGCTGGCGAGTTGCCGTTGGCGCTGTTCTTCGGCGCGCGCCTCACTAATCCAGCGGGTGACGAGTACGTTTCGTTCCGATTCGCTTAAGCTGGCTATTTGCTGCAAGCTGTCTTCGCGAACCACCGTGTATAAATTGTCGGTCAGCCGCGTTAAGCTGTTGTACCGTTCGGTGATCGACTCGTAGCGGGGATAGGTTTCGTCAATCACCACCATGGCGCTGTCGTAGTAACTTTGCGCATTCATGTAGTGCTTTTCCTCAAAATAGATGTCGGCCAGGGTCAGGCAGGACAGGGCCCGCTGAAAGATGTTGACACTGCTGGCTGCGGCCGATTGGATGTAGTAGTCGATTGCGGCTTGTTTGCTTCCTTCTTTCATGGAAATGTTTCCCAGCGCAAAATAAATCTGATCGCGGAAATCGTAATTTTTGGAATCGCGAAGCATCTTGCGCAGTTCCTTTTTTAGTTGATCAACATCGCCTTCGCCCGAGAACGAACCCGCAGCATTGATCCGGGCGTTGAAAGCCATTTCGTAGGGCGGATTCATTTTCGCCACCTCGCGAAAGGTTTCGGCCGCCAAATTGTCCTGACCGGTTTCCTGGTATAGCTGGGCCAAAATGTATTTCAGGCGCACCTTATTTTTTCGCCAGAATGTGTTGTGAATAGCCACCCGCAGGTGCGGTATGGCCTCGCTAAATTCATTTTGCCGGACATGGAAGTCGGCAACGGCCAGGGCAAACTCCTCATCGTATTTTTTTGGAAAATCCACGCTGGCATCCACACTTTGAATCAGCTCAAGTGCTTCGTTGTAGCGTCCCAGCTCGGTGTACGATCGAATCAGCCAAATGTAAGCCTCAAACTTGGTATCCTCCTCGCTGAATTGGCGAACAACAAAGTTCAGGTTTTCAATGGCCGCCAGGTAGTTTTTCATGTAGAAGTGGGCTTTCCCCATCAAAATATAGCTGTCATCCACCCACTTGTTGTATTCGTCTTTGCTGGCCATGCGAACGTACGCCTGGCTGCGGTTCCCACGCCTTCTGGGTTTTTTGGTGATGGAATGTACTTTGATCAATTTCGAAGCTTTCATGATGGCATATTCCATGTCGGACTGCGCCACACGGCCCGTGCCGGGATCGCTCGACTTGAAAATGGGCAGCAGGCGGGTAAAGTCGTCTTCAACCGATTGGTTGATGCGCTCCACCCCGGCATTTAAACTCTCTTTTCCGTTGAAGTAGATGTTGTATTTTGAGGTGATGTTGTGGTACGTTCGCGATAAACGCGTGTTTTTCTCGGTTGAACAACCACCGATAATAATCAGGAGAAATACACCAAATAAGGTATGTCGAAAAGTTCTGCTCAAACGAGTATGTTTTAACACTGTAGGATAAACTTATTTATTCCAATAATATTGCGTTTTCTGAGGGGCAAAAGCGGCCAAAACGAGCCGTGGTTTTTCACCTGTTAGCTGCCCCGGAAAAATCATTCCACGACTTTCTGCCGTTCAAAACAGAAAGCTTACAATATTACAAAAAACAAGCTAATTTATTGGGACTTGACAATAAATGATTCGGCAGAAAAATGGAAAGTTCTTTGTGCCGAAGCCAGCCGGAAACAAAGAGTTGGGGTTGAAATACCTGGCGACGTCGATGAAACAGGCTGTGGCACAGTTTGCGCGCTTGCCACAGGCATGCGAGGGCCGGGAACATGCATTTTTTCCCTTGTGTTCGTGTTGCGGGTGGCCAGCCAAGCTGTTTTCAACTGCGCTGCAGCGCTGCTACCCGCCATCCACGACCATTTTTCTTAAACCGCGGTATCGCAGGCGAAAATCAAGGTGTTTTTATTGCATGCCGCAGTATCGTCCCATTCAATCTCGATGCATTGATTGCATGCGGCAGTATCGTCGCATTAAATCTCGATGCGTTTTTTGCTTGCCGCGGTGCTGCGACAGGCCAGCCACCCCATTTTTTTATCTCCCGCAATGCTGCGACAAGCGATCTACCTTATTTTTTTCCTTGTCGCAGCGCTGCGGGAGCCTTTAAAGCAGCCATTAAAGCATGATTTGGGTGCTGGTTGTCCTATTTCCGGCTGACCTTAACTTTTTTGGTCGGGTCCAGCTGTGCATTCCGGTGTTCGACTTGCCTGATCGTGTTGGCCGCCAGTTCGAGAAAGGCTTTTCCCATGGGCGACTGTTCATCGCTGGCTGCGGGCACGCCCGAATCGCCACCTTCACGGATTCCCTGAACCAATGGGATTTGCCCCAACAGCGGGATGTCCAGTTTTTCGGCCAGATTTTTGGCGCCATCTTTTCCGAAGATGTAGTACTTGTTGTCCGGCAATTCTTCGGGAGTAAACCAGGCCATGTTTTCCACCAGCCCCAATACCGGGACATCCACATTTTTGCCGCGGAACATGCTCACGCCTTTGATCACATCGGCCAGGGCCACATCCTGCGGCGTGGAAACGATGACTGCACCGGTTACCGGAACGGTTTGAACCAGCGTCAAATGAATATCGCTGGTGCCCGGAGGCAAATCAATCAGTAAATAGTCGAGTTCGCCCCAGTTGCCATCAGCAATCAGTTGTTTCAGGGCATTGCTGGCCATGGGGCCGCGCCACACCAGGGCATCGTCGCCAGCCACAAAAAAGCCGATCGACAATATTTTCACCCCATGTTGCACCACGGGCTCAATCATTTCGCGCCCGTCAATACTCACGCCAGCCGGGCGAATTTGTTCGGCGCCAAACATCTTGGGAATGGAAGGCCCAAAGATGTCAGCATCAATTACGCCTACCTTGGCTCCTGTTTTTGCCAGGGCCACCGCCAGGTTAACGGCAACAGTCGATTTTCCTACGCCACCTTTTCCGGACGAAATCGCCAAAATATTCTTCACCCCCGGCAAAATCGGCCGTTCCATTTGGTGAATGGCCTTGGGGGTAATATTTCCCTTGATTTCAACATCAGCGCCCAGCTCACGTTGGATGGTTTCTTCGCAAAGCCGGATGACTTCTCCCATGTTGGGATCGTCGGAACGCTGAAAAACCAGTGAAAAGGCGACTTTTTTACCGGCGATCCGGATTTCCTGAACCATGTCGAGGGCAACTATATTTTCTTTTCCTCCCGGAAACTGCACCGTGCGCAAGGCATCGGTTACATCTTTGGGGACAATAAATTTTCTTGGTGCATCAGCCATATCTTTTGTTTTTAATGTATTCCTAATTCTTTTACCGGATCCCAGAAGACCGCTTCGAAATTGACCACCTGGTTGTTTTCCACCCGGATGCCTTCGCTTTCAAGTAATTCTTCCATGACGTTTGAGCCTGAAAAGTGGTGCTTGCCCGTGAGCAAACCGGCTGCGTTAACCACCCGGTGCGCGGGAACATTAACTTTCGATGTGTGTGAATTGTTCATGGCCCAACCCACCATGCGTGCTGAGCGCGCTGCTCCCAAATAGCGGGCGATGGCGCCGTAGCTGGTCACCCGTCCCACCGGTATTTGACAGGCGACTTCCCAAACCCTTTCAAAAGAAAATTCCATTTCAAAAAAATTACCATTTACGACGATGACCGATCTACAAATTGTAAATCGAAGATGGCCAACTTGTTAATTGCTGTTTACTCCCTGGCCGAGCGTCCGAAACTACGGTACGGGTCCTTTTCTATCTCAACATCAGGCTCGCGCAATGGTTTATCGCGGTTGATGCGAAAGGCGAGGTACTTGATGGCCAGGCCTCGTTCGCGCCATTGTTTTTCGTAAAATGTCTGAATCGACAGCACCTCGTCCAGCAAGGGCGACTGGTCCAAATCTTCGGTTTCGGCCAGGATCGGAAAGTTGTTTTCCCTGGCCATGGCCAAGGTATATTGGTATTGAAAATTGCTGTCGGTTTTTAAATGTACGATGCCTTCCGGCTTCAGAAATTGCCGGTACTTGTTCATGAAGTTGGTTGCCGTTAGTCGCTTGGTGTTCTTTTTCATTTGCGGGTCGGGAAAGGTCAGCCAAATTTCATCTACTTCGGCAGCGCCAAAAAACGAATCGATGATTTCGATGTTGGTACGCAAAAAGCCCACATTTTTCAAGCCTTTGTCAAATGCCTGCTTTGATCCGTTCCACATCCGTGCCCCTTTGATGTCTACACCCACAAAGTTTTTTTCGGGGAAATATTCAGCCAATGCAACCGAATATTCACCTTTGCCACATCCCAGCTCCAGCACAAGGGGCTGGTGGTTTTTAAAGAAGGTCTCCGCCCACTTGCCTTTCAGCTCATGGTCGCTTTCATTGAGCTTGTTGTAGGGCGCCTGAACAACGTGTTCGTAGGTCGCCATCTCCGCGAATTTGGCCAGTTTATTTTTTCCCACTTGATATCCTGTTGGTTATTTGATGTTGTGTTTCGACGATCCGCTGTTTCCGGAAGGCCGCTGCAAAGAAAAATGACCGGTTTAGTCTTTTTATTTCTGTTTTTCAACCCGAAGGCCAATGTCGTGGATGCCTTTTAGTTGTTTGGCACGCATGCCCTGACGGATCAGAAACCGGTATTCACCGGCTTGCTCAAACCGCACATTTTGTCGGTACAAAAACTGATTGTCGAACAAATCGCCAATGCCGCTGCCAGTCCATTTGCCTGTTTTTTCGGCAAGCGTATACTCCACTGTATCTGTCAGCACCTGTCCGTCGGGCGATTGCACTTCAAGGAAAAGCCAAAGATTGCTGTTTGGATAGTTTCCCTGATTCCGAATATTCATGTAGAGATTGTGCCCTGGCTCCACATCCTGGATTTCGACCGTGAAGCTGGCCACGGAATCTTTGTGCCAGCCCGCCGGGTCGATGGTTTTATATTCTTCGAACACCCGATTTGAATCGCAGGCGACGAGTATCATCAGAACGATTATTCCTTTGACGATGTTCCTCATGAGTTTTTTCTTGGTCTTTTTGACGAATTTTGTTTCGAAAAGCGTTTTTTCTTCCGGTGACGTGATTTGGGTTCATCGAATCGGGTCAGGCTTTCTTCGCCGATGACGTGTTCATAATCGGCCGGTTTTTTTTGCGGAGAGACGCTAGCCGCGCGATCAGCCAGTTTTTCAACCTTTTGTCCCCGCTTGTTCTGACGAATCACCTCTTTTGCCCGTTCTACCGAAATGGCTACCTGCGGCAACGGTTTATGTCCATTGGCGCCATAGTAAAGAATCCGGTTGAAAATGTCTGCTTTCTGAAAATAGTAGCGGCCTTCTTCGGTATCCAAAGGAACATTGCTCGGTGGAAAATCTTTTTGGGCGTCGATATAGGAATCCACTTCAAAGTTTAAGCAGCATTTGAGTTTTCCGCACTGGCCGGCCAGCTTTTGTGGATTCAACGAAATTTCCTGGTAGCGTGCAGCATTCGTAGTCACCGAAACAAAATTCCCGATCCAGGTTGCACAGCACAGCTCGCGGCCGCAAGGACCAATGCCGCCAATACGTCCGGCTTCCTGCCGGGCACCAATCTGCTTCATTTCCACACGAATGCGAAAAGTATCGGCCAGCACCCGAATGAGTTGTCGAAAATCAACACGCTCATCAGCAATGTAATAGAAGATGGCTTTGGTCCGGTCGCCCTGATATTCGACATCCCCGATTTTCATATTCAGTTTCAGGTCGGCCGCAATCTTCCGGGCTTCAATCATGGTGCTGTGTTCCAGGCTCATGGCCTCACTCCATTTTTCAATGTCAACCGACTTGGCTTTCCGGTACACTTTGCGAATCTCGCCATTGATCAGCGTCGCCTTGTGTTTTCGCATCTGGTGTTTCACCAAAGCGCCGGTTAGGGTAACAATGCCAATATCGTGGCCCGGACTGGCTTCCACGGCAACGATGTCGCCAACTTTCAGTTTCAGGTTGTTGACGTTTCGGTAGTAGTCTTTGCGGGTATTTTTAAATCGAACTTCAACAATGTCGTCATCTGCTGATTTGTTGACGACATCACTCAGCCAGTCATAAACTTCCAGCTTGGAACACGTTCCTGCGGATTTTTTACAACAGCCTCTCTCGATTGATAGTTGATTATCCATAGTTTAACAATTAATACCGGACTGGTCTGTTCCGGCTAAAGCTCATTCACTTTACGACACAAAAGTAATTAATAATGCTGACAAACAAAGTAGTAGCGACACATGTCAATAAAATTACAAAACATAAACCTGAAACCGCTTGAAAACCTGAATTAAGCCATCAAAAAAATAGCTTTATTGGTCGAAATGAGCTAAATTAGATTTCCTTTGTTTTAACAATTATGGGCACAAAAGAGGAACATCCAGAAAAAATAAGGCATCACAGTAACCAAAGTCAATCGTTGGACGAAGATACGGATTACGAGAACGGAGATTTTGAGGGCGGAGAGCAAATCTACCAGTCGATTTTTGAAGCGCTTCCCTTTGGCTGTTCGCTGAATAGAATTGTGTATGATGCCAATGAAAACCCCGTCTCTTTCACCACACTGAATGTCAATCAGGCTTTTGAAACAGCGGTCGGTAAACAAGTGAACAGCTTGTTGCCGAAGCCTGTTCACGAGCTGTTTGACGGACTGCCCCAAAAGTGGATTAAGAAGTTCGCCGCTGTTGCCAAGTCCGGCAAGAAGAGGGAATTCACCGACTTTACTTTCGATGGAAATACCTTTTTTGACATTCAGGTACAAGCGCCAAAGCCACACTATTTCTTCCTGAGTTTAATCAGGCAAAACGACCAGAATCAGGAAGACAATAGCCCCATTCTTTTTTATGAAAGACTGATGGATCACCTTCACGAAGGGATTTGGGTAACGGATAAGCACGACACGATTTTTTTTGTCAATTCCGGCGTAACATTCAATACCGGTGCGAAAAGAGCAAACCTGGTGGGCCGAAATATTCTTGACTTCAAAAAGCCAAATCTTGGAACCTTTCTGGAAGATTACCTGTTGGCGAAGAAAGACTTGCAACCACGGAAGTATGAATCGCAGCTGGTTACCCTCAACGGGCGCGAGGCTGTTTTGGCCGGGTGGCTGGTTCCGTTGGTCAAAAACGACCGCTACGACGGCATGATTTGTACCACCCGTAACATCAGCGATGACAAGAAGAACCGGCAGATTATTCGCGAAAGCGAGCAGAAGCTTCGCAACATTGTTGAGCATAGCACCAACGTTTTTTATTCGCACACAACAGATCACAGGCTAACCTACGTCAGCCCACAGATAGAGAAATTACTTGGCTATTCACCCCAGGAGGCCTTGGTGAAATGGACAACTTTGGCATCGGATAACCCGATTAACCAAAGAGGTTTGCAGTTGGTTGAAAAAGCAATTGAAACCGGGCAGATTCAAGATCCTTATGAGCTGGAGCTGGTTCATAAAGATGGGAGCCTGGTGTGGGTTGAAGTGCGTGAAGCTCCGGTTGTTGAGGACGGAAAAACAAGCTCCATCGTGGGGGCTTTAATTAATGTAACGGAGCAACGGAAGATTGCTTGGGAATTAAAACAGAATCAGGAAGGCTTAAGAAATTTGGTAGATGATTCGCCCATCCCAATTGCCATTAATGGTAAAGCGGGGCAGGTGGAGTATCTCAATCATGAATTTACCCGGACTTTTGGCTACACGACCGAGGATATTCCAAATAACGATCGTTGGTTTGAAAAAGCTTATCCGGACGCAGAATACCGTAAAAAAATGAAACGGTTGTGGAAAATCGACCTTCAGCGTCCACGTGATTCCAGAGCTTCACACAGCCCTTTCGAAGCTCGCGTTACCTGCAAAGACGGGTCGGTCAAGTTTGTCCAGATTCTTTGGAGCTGCGTTGGCGATAAACTGGTGCTGATTTTGAACAATCTCACCGAACACAAGCAACTCGAAGAGCAAATTCTGCATAAGAACGACGAACTGCAAAATGCCTTGAATGAACTACAAAAGCTGAATGGCGAATTGCAGGTTGCCACCCAAAAGGCCAAGGAAAGCGACGAGCTGAAATCGGCGTTTCTGGCCAACATGTCGCACGAAATTCGAACCCCCATGAATAGTATCATTGGGTTTTCCAGTCTTTTGGCCCAGCCAAACGTCAGCCAGGAAAAGCAGGAGCAATACACCAATTTTATACAGAAAGCCGGAAAACATCTTTTGCGGATTATCGACGACATTATCGACATTGCCAAAATTGAATCGAACCAGTTGAAAATTGAAATGAGCTACTTTTCCGTGGTTCCTTTCCTTCAAAATACCTACGACTACCACCGGCAAAGTTCGCTGTTGCGAAACAAGCCGCAACTCCGGTTGAACCTCAATTACCAAAAGGCCGACAAGCCGGTCATCATGTTTACTGATCCCATTCGCCTGAAACAAGTTTTTGACAATCTGCTGACCAACTCCATCAAGAATACCAACGAAGGAGTTATTGAAATGGGGATCCATGCTTTGGAAGAAAATGTGATTACTTTTTACGTGGCTGATACGGGTATTGGAATTCCTGAAAAGTTTAAGCAGTCCATTTTTAAGCGTTTTACGCAGGTGGAATCCAAAACACTCAAGCCCGGAACGGGTCTGGGATTAAGCATTATTAAAGGGATTACTAATTTGCTTGAAGGAGAAATTTGGTTCGAATCAACCGAAAATAAAGGAACAACATTCTACGTAAAATTCCCCATTCTTCCGAAAGAATAAGCCGGTTTGCGCGAAGCTGACGGTCACATTTACTTTCTGATCAACTTGACAATCTTAAGCGACATATCCGTAAAAATAATTCGCGGATTTCCGTTCATGGCAATGTGTTGGTAGGCTTTCTCCAGTTCTTCGCTGATGGGCACAATGTTTCGTTCATTAATAAAAGGGGAGAAGCGTGCCGAAAAAGCCTGCTCTTCTTCGTGCATAAAAACCAGGGCCGGATTTTTCAGGTTATACACGAAATTTTCACGAATCAGTCCCATGGCATATTGCAGGAAAATTTTCTGGCGTTCGCGCCCAATGCCCGAAATGTCGGTAATCCACTGAAACAGGTCCAAAAACTTACGCCCATACGCGAATCGCATCAGCTCTTTAAATCGTTCGAGGTTGTAGCGCGTGTTTTCGTTTAGCTCAAGCAAGTTAATGGCTTGCCGGTAGTTTCCGCGGCTCAAGTGCACCAGGTTGTCCAGGTCTTTGCCAGCCGCCGCTTCCAACTTCTGAATAGCGGCTTTCATGGGTTCTGGCTGAATGCCCGGGATTTTTATCAACTGGCAGCGCGAGCGGATGGTGGTAATAATTTCTTCTTCGCTTTCGGTAACGAGTAAAAACAAAGTTTTCACCGGTGGCTCCTCAATCATTTTCAGCAGTTTGTTCGAGCACGACACATGCATTTTCTCCGGCATCCAAATAATCATCACCTTGTATTCGGCTTCAAACGACTTGAGGTTCAGTTTGCGGATAATTTCTTCGCTTTCGTGCGAATAAATCAGCCCCTGGGCATTTTCAACGCCAATGAAAGTAAACCAGTCATCGAGATTGAAATAGGCATTTTCAAGAACCAGCTTCCGCCATTCGACTAAGAAATTGTCGCTCACCGGATCCTTAAACTTGGGTGTTTTAACCACGGGGAAAACAAAATGCAGGTCGGGATGAATCAGTTTGGCATATTTCTTACACGAAGAGCAATGCCCGCACGAATCGCCGTTCTGCTTGTCCAAGCACGAAATATACTGCGCATAAGCCAAAGCCAAGGCCAGTTTGCCCGAACCTTCGGGGCCGGCAAACAGTTGTGCATGACTGATGCGTTCTTCCTTAACCGATTGAATTAATCTTTTTTTAGTGGCTTCCTGCCCAATGACGTCCTGAAAAAACATAGGCTAAATTTGTGCAAACAAAAATAATAAAACCTGCCGCCTTTCCTCCTGTTCACACCAAAGTTTCTGAATTCCGGTTTTTAATGATTGGAAATGTTGCACCGATCATTCACTGGCCCGAACCTGATCAATGAAAATTGACGAAGGATCAGAATCACAATCTTTTTTAGCTGGCTGTCAATCCCGTTTCTGTCACTTTACCTCTGCATTAATTGTTGCAGATTAACCCAATAGAGCAAAGCCAAACGTGATCTTTTTCGTATCTTTGATTTCGATTTTTAGAAACTAAAAAATACAATTATGCAGACTATTGAAACCTATGATTTTTCAGGAAAAAAAGCATTGATCCGCGTGGATTTCAATGTTCCTTTCAACGAAAAGTTTGAGATTACTGACGATACCCGGATGCGTGCCGCTTTGCCAACCATTAACAAGGTGATTGAAAAAGGGGGTTCGCCCATTATCATGTCTCACCTGGGACGTCCGAAAGATGGCCCGGAAGATAAATTCTCCTTAAAACATTTGGTTGGCCACTTGTCGGAACTGCTGAATGGTGCCACGGTCAAAATTGCTCCCGATTGCATTGGCGACGAAGCCAAAACCATGGCCAAAGGCCTGAAGCCAGGCGAAGTGCTGATTTTGGAAAACCTGCGTTTTTACAAGGAAGAAACTGCAGGCGACGAAGAATTTGCCCGGAAGCTGGCCGAAAATGGCGACTGCTGGATCAACGACGCGTTTGGAACAGCACACCGTGCGCACGCTTCAACAGCGGTAATCGCCAAGTTTTTCCCCAACGACAAAATGTTTGGTTATGTCATTGGAAGCGAGCTGGAAAGTCTGGATAAAGTACTGGCCAATCCAACCCGACCGATGACTGCCATTATGGGCGGCGCCAAAGTCTCCTCAAAAATTACCATCATCGAAAACATGCTGGACAAGGTGGACAACCTGATCTTGGGTGGCGGTATGACCTACACTTTTGTGAAAGCCAACGGTGGAAAAATTGGCAATTCGATTTGTGAAGACGACTACCTCGAAACAGCACTGACCATTCAGAAAAAAGCAGCCGAAAAAGGCGTGAAGCTGTATATTGCAACCGATGTGGTAGCTGCTGATGATTTTAGCGAAAATGCCAACACCCAGCCGGCTGCCGCTGACAATATCCCTGATGGATGGCAAGGCTTGGATGCAGGTCCTGAAAGTGTTGCCACTTTCAAAACGGTGATTGAAAACTCAGGAACGATTTTGTGGAACGGTCCGGTTGGTGTATTCGAATTCGACAAATTTGCAGTGGGTTCTCGTGCAGTGGCCGATGCCATTGCAGCAGCCACAAAAAAAGGTGCTTTCTCATTGATTGGTGGTGGCGATTCAGTAGCCTGTATCAATAAATTTGGATTGGCCGACGAGGTGTCTTACATCTCAACTGCTGGTGGTGCCCTGCTGGAATACCTGGAAGGCAAAACACTTCCCGGAATTGCGGCTGTTCGTGGCGAATAAAAGAACAAGACTAAAATTACAAGAGGCTGTCTCAAAAGGGCGGCCTTTTTTTATGCGCAGGCTGATGCCTGATCGTCGTCAGCGACACCCAAAAAACAAAAGAGGCTGAACTCAATGGAGTCAGCCTCTTTTTATTATTATGCGATTCTTTTCAGGAATAAAAGAAAAACTTATTCAGCTTTCTTTTCTTCTTTTTCTTCAGCAGCAGGTTCTTCTTTCGAAGTTTCTTCGGCTGCGGGTGCTTCAGCTTTTGGAGCTTCTTCAGCAGGAGCTTCTTCAACCGCCGGAGCAGCTTCTTCAGCTACCACTTCTTCCTCTTCTGCCGGAGCTTCAACTTCTTCTGGTGCTTCAGCTGCTTTAGCCTCGGCAGCCAATTCGGCATTGCGTTTGGCAATGGCTGCGGCACGCTCGGCGTTTACTTTGGCTTCAGCTTCCAGTTGTTTTGTTTTCAAGGAATCGGAGTCTTTCGACAAACGATCTTTTTTCGCTTGAATCTTGGCTTCCTTCTCAGCTGACCAGGCGTCGAAACGACGTTCTGCCTCAGCTTCGTCAAAAGCACCTTTGGCAACACCACCTTGCAGGTGTTTTTTATACAATACTCCCTTGTAAGATAAAATAGCTCTTACAGTGTCGGTTGGCTGTGCACCTTTTGTAAGCCAGTCTAAAGCTTTATCAAAATCAAGATCGATCGTAGCAGGATTTGTATTTGGATTATAGGATCCAATCCTTTCAATATAACGACCATCTCGTGGTGCCCTGCCATCAGCTACCACAATGTGGTAGAATGCTAAACGTTTGCGACCATGTCGCTGCAATCTGATTTTTGCTGGCATGTGAATTAATTTTAATTGATAAACAATTTTTTAATTGTGGCGCAAAGATATACTTTTATTTCTGAAATAAAACTATCGGCCTGGAGTTAAATCAATGAAAGAAAAATGACTGTTGTCCGCAACCTTTTGACCAATTCTTCATCTTACTGGAACATTTGAAACAATTAATTTAGATTTTAAAGACATGAAAAAAATTATTCCTATTGCCGTAAGCGTTTTAATGATTGGATTGGTGGCCTGTGAGCCCGAAGAAGTAGCCTTTGATCCGGCAGCTGATGTATTTGTAATCACCAAAACTGTTGCAACAGAAAATGAAGTCGATACGGTGTACGGCCTGGCCTTGCATGCGTTTGCCAACAAGCCCATGCAAAGTGTGAAAGTTACTTCAGTAGATAACACGACTTATGATCTGGAGTCTTACGAAGGTTATCCTTACGATTTCTATGCTCAAACGGAGGACGATGATTTCTCAGCGGAAATGCCTGAGTCTGGCGCTTACAGTTTTAATATTGTGGCCCAGTCGGGCGAAACAAGCACACTTAGTGATAACTTGTCCGATGATGTAATTTATCCGACCGATACCATTAAATATGCGTTTGATGATGCTCAGAATAAAATGAAACTGACCTGGACCGAAATTGAGGATGCCGATTATCTTATCGTGAAAATGTTTGAACAAGATGATGATCAGGTATTTCAGTCTTCTTCTTTGTTGGGAGACAAAGAAGAATACACCATATCGGCTTCAGGATCAGGGTGGGCCAGCGACTTTCAACCTGCCGACGGCGCAACCTACATCATTCAGCTCGATGCCTTTAAATATGAATCGGGCCAGAATGGGGTGAACCTGCAAGCCAAGTCAATTAGCTTACAGGAAATCGTTTGGGGCGAAGAGTAATCCACCGAAAACCTATCTTTTAAACGGACTGTCTGAATTATTGGGCAGTCCGTTTTTGTTATTGCTTGGTGTGGCTTGTTTTCCTACTTTTGTAAACCATTTAAAACGATAACCATGATTCAGAAAGAGCAGCTAAAAGAGCTTGCAGAGCGCCGGGATGCGCTGAGGAGGCATCTTTGACTACGATGCAAAATTAATTCAACTACAAGAAGAAGAACTCAAAACACAAGATCCTGATTTTTGGAACGATCCCAAAGCAGCGGAACAACAGATGAAAGCCATTCAGTCGATTAAGGTGTGGACAGAGGGCTTTAAAGAAGTTGATCAGGCGTTTGAAGACTTACAGGTGTTATACGAATTTTTTGAGGCTGATGAAGCCAGCGAAACCGAAGTTGATGCCCAGTTTCACAAAGCACTGACACATATCGAAGAACTGGAAGTTCGAAACATGCTTCGTAAAGACGAGGACAAACTGGGTGCGATCTTGCGGATTAACGCCGGGGCAGGTGGTACCGAAAGCAACGACTGGGCCGAGATGTTAATGCGCATGTACATGCGCTGGGGTGAGAAGGAGGGCTATAAAGTCACTGTTTCAGAATATAATGCCGGCGACGAAGTGGGCGTAAAAAATTGCACCATCGAGTTTGAAGGCGATTATGCCTACGGCTACCTGAAAAGCGAAAATGGCGTGCACCGGCTGGTACGTTTGTCGCCTTTCAATGCGCAGAATAAGCGAATGACTTCCTTCACATCAATTTTTGTGGCACCCTTGGTTGATGATACGATCCAAATTGAAATTAATCCCGCCGATATTACCTGGGACACGTTTCGCTCGGGAGGCGCCGGCGGTCAGAATGTCAACAAGGTAGAAACCGGCGTTCGCTTGCGGCACGCCCCCACAGGCATCACCATCGAAAACACCGAAAGCCGGTCACAGCTGGCCAACAAGGAGAACGCCTTGCGACTGCTGAAATCGCAATTGTATGAATTGGAGCTTCGCAAATTGAGGGAAGCCGAAATGCAAATTGAGTCGACCAAGAAAAAAATTGAGTGGGGCTCGCAAATCCGTTCGTACGTGTTGCAACCCTATAAAATGGTGAAAGATACCCGGACCAACCATGAAACAGGCAATGTTCAGGCAGTTTTGGATGGCGAGATTGACGGATTTATGAAAGCTTACCTGATGGAGTTTAGCGAAGACTAGTTTGCAGGAGTAGAAAAATGTAGAAACTTTTTTGCATATTTAGGACAGATCGCTTAACTACTTCGCTGTTGTGAGGTAAATTCCCAATAAAGGCAACTGAATATGACAAAAACTGGCAACCCATATATCAATCGTGAAATCAGCTGGCTTTCCTTTAACGCACGGGTGTTACAGGAAGCTGAAGATCCCAGCGTTCCACTGTTTGAGCGGATTCGCTTCATCGGGATCTTCTCCAATAACCTCGATGAGTTTTTTCGTGTACGCGTAGCCTCGGTGCGCCGGATGGTTGATTTTGGAAATGATGAACCCTTAATTGGCGACATTGGTCCTGAAGAGCTGCACGAGAAAATTATGGAGACGGTGGTTTCGCACCAAAAGCGCTCGCAGGAAATTTTCCGCAACATCATGAAAGAGCTCAAACAGGAGAATATTCTGATGGTTGATGAGAATGACCTGGAGCCGGAACAAATTGTATTTGTCAAAAATTACTTCAAGGATAAGGTGCTTCCCAACCTGATTCCCATTATGCTGAGTAAGGAAAACAAGTTCCCGTATCTGCGCGACCGGTCTGTTTACCTGGCTATTAAGCTTTCGCGCAAGGCCCGGCCCGACAAGTTCGCCTATGCCCTGGTGCGTATTCCAAACATATCGTTGTCGCGGTTTTTGGTGCTGCCCGAAAAAGAAGGACGCAAATACGTCATGCTGCTCGACGATGTGATTCGATACAGCTTGCCCGATATTTTCCCCTTGTTTAATTACGATCAGTTTGAAGCCTACACCATTAAAGTAACCCGCGATGCCGAGCTGGATATCGACGACGATATCTCCAAAAGTTTTGTTGAAAAGATGGAAGCCAGCCTGAAGAAGCGAAAAGTGGGTACGCCTGTCCGCTTGTTGTACGACAAAGAGATTCCGGATGATTTGTTGGATTTTATCATCAAAAAAATGAAACTCGATCCGGACAACCAGGTGCCTGGCGGAAAATATCACAACCACAAAGACTTTATGGATTTTCCGGAGATCGGACAGCCCCACCATTATTATAAACGCCTGACGCCGGTGCGGCACAAAGAACTCAAACAGCATGAAAGTATTCTGAAGCGCTTGCGTCGGAAAGACATCATGCTGCATTATCCCTATCAAAGTTTTAGTCATTTCCTTGACTTGCTTCGCGAAGCGGCTATTGACCCGGCGGTGAACGAAATTGGGATCACGATTTATCGCGTGGCCGATAATTCGCGGGTGGTGAATGCTTTGCTGAATGCCATTCGAAACGGGAAAAAAGTAACCGTGGTTATTGAACTGCAAGCCCGGTTCGACGAAGAAGCCAACATTTACTGGTCGAATAAGTTGCAGGAAGAAGGGGCACATGTCGTTAATGGGGTTCCCGGCTTGAAGGTGCACAGTAAACTGGCGTGGATTAAACGCGAAGAAAAAAAATCGTTCCGGAATTACGCCTATGTGGGCACTGGAAACTTTCACGAAGGAACAGCCCGCGTATATGGCGATGACGGCTTGCTTACCGCCGATCCGAGAATTGCCGATGAAGTGGCCCGCCTGTTTGGATTTTTCAAGCACAACTACCGCATTTCGAATTACAAACATTTGGTGGTGAGTCCGTTTTCGATGCGTCAATTTTTCATGACTAAAATCGATCAGGAAATTGCCATTGCCCGGTCGGGAAAACGTGGGTTTATGGTGCTGAAAATGAATAGCCTGATCGATCCTGAGATGATGGACAAAATTTATGAAGCGGCACGTGCGGGCGTAAAAATTCGACTGATTGTACGTGGCATCTTTGGCTTGTTGACCGAGTTGGAGGGCGTAAGTGAAAACATTGAGGCCATCAGTATTGTCGATAAATACCTGGAGCATTCCCGTATTTTTCTGTTCGGAAACGGTGGCAAGGATCAGATATATATATCATCGGCCGATTGGATGCCACGGAATTTAAACCGGCGTATTGAAGTGGCTTGTCCGATTTACGATGAAGATTTGAAGTCTGAATTGCGCGAAATGCTTAAAATTCAACTGAAGGACAACACCAAGTCGCGGATTTTAGACAATGAATTACAGAATACCTACAACCGGCAGCATATGGAAGGCCGGTTCCGTGCGCAGGAAGATTATTATCAATACATCAGATTAAAACATCAAGTCGCCATGAAAATCTATCATAATCCACGATGCTCGAAAAGCCGGGCGGGTTTAAAGTACCTCGAAGAAAACGGATACCACATCGACGTGAAAAATTACCTGAAAGACGGGATCACCGTGGATGAGATTAAAAATATTCTGTCCAAATCAGGGATGAAGGCGTTTGAACTGGTTCGAACCCAGGAGGATTTGTATCGAAAAGAGTACAAGGACAAAACGTTGACGAACAATGAATGGGTAAATGTTCTGGCCGAAAATCCGCGTCTGCTGAAACGTCCGATTGTCATTAATGGCAAAAAAGCCATCCTGGCCCAGCCTCCCGAACTGATTGAGAAAATCAGGTAAAAACAAAAAAAGGGGAGGGTAGAGAGTGTTCAACGAACT
>NZ_LGIA01000037.1 GCF_001270965.1 Sunxiuqinia dokdonensis
CCACGCTTTCCCGGCATCAACCAAACGATTGATGAATTTGACTTTTTGAACCACTACCAAGCCGAAGTGTTGGCTGTTTACCGAAACGGTGAAACCATCTCAAGCAATGTGGGCTCGTTCCGGATGAAAGCCGGTGACAGCCTAGTGTTGCTCACCAACGAAAATTTCATTAAAAACTGGGGCGAATCAACCGGTTTTTACCTGACCTCATTTATCGGCGAAATTCCCCCACCCCGCTACAAAGGACAGCGTTTGTTTGCCTTGCTGTTGGTACTTCTCATGATTATCGGTGCTACCTTTGGCCGCTACCTGCCCGAAGTGGGCGGCAACCAACTGGACATGTTTTATTTTGCCGCCATTGTTGCCATTCTTATGGCCTGGATTAACATTTTGCCAAACCGAAAATACACCAAAGCAATCTCGTGGGATGTACTCATCACCATTGCATGTGCTTTTGGGCTGAGCAAGGCACTACAAAGCTCCGGCGCAGCTGACAGTATTGCAACAACTGCCATTAATTTTTCCAAATCGTACGGCCCCCTGGGAGTTCTGATCACCATTTATCTGATTACAACAATTTTTACCGAAATTATCACCAACAATGCGGCAGCAGCGCTTGTTTTCCCCATTGCATATGCTGCGGCAACCCAACTGGGAGTCGATCCCAAACCATTTTTCATTGCCATCTGTATCGCAGCTTCTGCAAGCTTTTCAACCCCCATCGGCTACCAAACCAACCTGTTGGTTCAGGGACTTGGAAACTATAAGTTTGGCGACTATGCCAAAGTTGGTTTACCCCTCAACATCCTTGCATTCATCATCTCCATTATTCTCATTCCATTGATCTGGCCATTCTAAATAAGACAAATACGAGTTAATACGCATTAAACTTCTGGAAGAATAGTCTATTTTTGCACCCGACTTAGACATTTACAAATGTGCCCGGCGCAGTTTACATTATAAAAAAATCAGTACGATGAATAAATATACTTTAACCCACTTACGTGAATTAGAGGCAGAAGCCATTCACATCATTCGTGAGGTTGCAGCAGAATTTGAAAACCCGGTTATGCTCTATTCCATTGGAAAAGATTCCTCTGTGATGGTGCGGCTCGCAGAAAAAGCTTTTTACCCGGGCAAAGTGCCTTTTCCATTGATGCACATCGATTCGAAGTGGAAGTTTAAAGAGATGGTTGAATTCCGTGACAACTACGCCAAAGAAAAAGGCTGGGATCTGATTGTGCATTACAACAAAGAAGGATTTGAAAGTGGAGTTGGCCCATTTACCCACGGAAGTAAAGTGCATACCGACGTCATGAAAACCCAGGCACTGCTTGCCGGTTTATCGAAATACAAATTCGATGCGGCTTTTGGTGGAGCACGACGCGACGAAGAAAAATCGCGTGCTAAAGAACGAATCTTCTCCTTTCGTGATAAATTTCACCAGTGGGACCCAAAGAATCAGCGTCCCGAACTGTGGAACATTTACAACGCCAAAGTACACAAAGGTGAGTCCATTCGGGTTTTCCCCATTTCAAACTGGACAGAGCTGGATATTTGGCAATACATTCGACTGGAAAATATTCCAATCGTACCGCTTTACTATGCCAAGGAAAGACCCATTGTTGAAGTTGACGGCAACCTGATTATGGTTGACGACGACCGAATGCCCAAAGAAATCGCCGAAAAAGCGAAGATGAGAAAGGTCCGCTTCCGTACCTTGGGCTGCTACCCGCTCACCGGCGCAATCGATTCAGAAGCTGATACCATTGAGAAGATTGTGGAGGAAATGATGACCGTAACGGTTTCAGAACGTACCACCCGGGTCATTGATTTTGACCAGGAAGGCAGCATGGAACAGAAAAAACGCGAAGGGTATTTTTAAGCCAATCAAGAACGAAAGCTTAACATTGAATTTAAAAATTGAAAATGACAAAACAACTCATAGATATAAAGACTTTTCTCGATCAGGATGAGAAAAAAGATTTATTGCGTTTGCTCACAGCAGGTTCGGTCGATGATGGAAAATCGACCCTAATCGGACGCTTACTTTTTGACAGTAAACGGCTGTACGAAGATCAGTTGGCAGCCCTGCAACGCGACAGCAAACGGATGGGCCACGCCGGCGAAGAAATTGATTATGCCTTGTTGCTTGACGGCTTAAAAGCAGAACGCGAACAAGGAATTACCATTGATGTAGCCTACCGATACTTTGCGACCAATAAACGGAAATTTATTATTGCCGACACGCCGGGACACGAACAATATACCCGAAACATGGTAACCGGCGCATCAACAGCGAACCTGGCCATCATTTTGATTGATGCCACCAAAGGAGTCATCACACAAACACGCCGCCATACTTTTCTGGTGTCACTACTGGGTATTAAGCACGTGGTGCTGGCCGTGAACAAAATGGACTTGGTAGATTTTGACCAAAAAGTATTTGACGATATTTGCGAAGACTATAAGAATTTTGTTGCCCAACTCGACATACCCGACGTGAATTACATTCCATTGTCAGCATTAAAAGGCGACAATGTGGTTGATCGGTCCGATCGCATGGATTGGTACAAAGGAAAAGGGATGCTCGAGTTTCTGGAATCTGTCCACGTCAGCTCCGACCGCAACTTCGATGACCTGCGTTATCCGGTACAGTATGTGTTGCGGCCCGACCGCGACTTCCGGGGTTTCTCGGCCCGCATCGCCTCAGGTATTGTCCGCAAGGGTGAAGAAGTGATGGTTCTTCCTTCAAAAAAGAAATCAACCATAAAAAGTATTACCACGTACGATGGTGAATTGGACGAAGCTTTTCCACCACAAGCAGTTACCATTACATTGAACGACGAGGTGGATGTTTCGCGTGGCGACATGATTGTTTATCCTGACAACCTGCCCCGAATCGGACGTCATTTTGAAGCCATGTTGGTGTGGATGGACGAAAAGCCAATGGATCCTTCCGTTCAGTTTTTCATTAAGCATGCCAACAACAACACCAAAGCACGGATCGATCAGATCAAATACAAAACAGATGTGAACACCCTGCAGAAATCGGAGGTTGACTTTTTTGAGCTGAATGAAATTGGACGTGTGGTACTAACCACCAACAAACCGCTGTTTTTTGATCCTTACAAGAGAAATAAAAACACCGGTGCTTTTGTTTTAATCCATCCGGTAACCAACAATACGGTTGCTGTGGGAATGATCATCGATAAACTGAGCCCCGACGATCTGCCTTCGAAAATCAGTGACAGCCACCGCGAATTGATCCGCAAAGGCAAAGGACTGATTTCGAACCAGGAATACCAAAAACACTACAACCAGAAAGGGGCAACCATTTGGGTGACCGGATTGCACGGATCAGGCAAAAATGAATTTGCATTCAGCCTTGAAAAACAACTGTTCGACATGGGCGCCACCGTAGTGCTGCTCGATGGCAGTTCGGTGCGTTCGGGTCTTTCGAAAGAGCTGGATTATTCGCCAACCGACCGGGCCGAACATTTGCGGCGCGTAGCCGAAGTTTGCCGCTTGTTAAATGACCAGGGCATCATCACCATCTGCTCTTTTATTTCGCCCGATCAAGCGATCCGCAACCAGCTGATTGACATTATTGGTGAGGAACGCTTTCATTTGGTGTACATGAATGCTTCGTTGGATTACTGCAAACAGAACAAGCCTGAGATGTATAACGATGAATCAATCCAATACGTGCCGGGCGTTGATATTGCATTTGATGAACCCAAAAACGCTGCGATAACACTTGATCCGGCCAACAACGGAAAAAATCCGGAACAGGTGATTGAATATCTTCGGAAAAAGTCGATTTTCCCGATTCATTAAAAAATAAATCAGTCACACAATAAAAACAGGAAGCTCATTTTGAACTTCCTGTTTTTGTTTATAAGCAAATCAGCTTTACGCATACAACATTGCAACAAAATATCCATTCCCGGCAGGTTTGAAAATTCCGCATCCAATTCAGGTCAGTGAAGTACGCGGAAAAATTGGAAAGATTGATTCGGCTGAAAAAAAAGGGACAAAGTAGAAAAATCAAACTTTGTCCCATTTGGTCGGGATGAAAGGATTCGTCTTGTATCCTGTAAATGTTTTATTATCAGAAAAATACCGAAATGTCTCCAGAAAGAACTCACCGTTTAACTCACCTGAAATTTGATCGGGTTTCAATCAATTTGAAATGAGTTGGTTACGTGCAAATATACAAAATAATCCAATTTGATTCTAAAAAAATGTCTTGAACCTGAAAAAAAATGATGGTCGTCCGGAATCATCTCAGTTAAGATTCGAACCTGTTTTTCAATTACCTGGCTCTATTATTCTAATACAAAAAACCGAAGAGCCAAATTGGTATTTTGTTTCCGGGTCCGGTTTCAATGTCATCGACGGCAACGAGTTAGTTGTCCAAATGCCTTACGTGGGATGTACTTTTGTTTATACCCGCGACTTCCACTGTTAATCCATTGATATAGAAATCACCTTCAGTTGGGAAGCTGACGCTTAACCCTGCATTTAATAGCTGGTTTAAAACAAATGTTTCCCGGATATTTCCGGTGTCCGGCTTTTCTTTTAACGCGAAAGCGAGATCCGTATTTTCCAGGAATATTTTATCCGGCTTTTGTAAGGTAGAAATTCCTTTCCCTTCTGAACTCAATGTATTGAGCAACCTTGCGTCTTTTAGCTGATAAATATACTGATAGACACTGTCCCTGCTTAAATCCAATTTCCGGGACAAAGCTGCAATATTGGGTTTGAACGGGACTGATTCTGCAATCACACCCAGCAACTTCTTTACTTTCGTTGCTGTTCCTGTATTGTACCCGGCTATGTATGCGAGGTCGGTTTCCACAATCGTATTGATCACCTGGGTTAACTTCAATTGGTAGGAATCCTCTCCTTCTGCTATGATAGGTAGATAACCTAACTGTAAATATTTCCGGAAAGCGGGCAATGGACGTAAGTCATCGGTGATTATCCTGCTTAAGTTCCTTTAATCCTTAACGATATCATCAATTGAGACAGCGTCAAAATCATTCCCGGTAGTAGATGACAAAAACTCACGAAATGAAAGGCCTGCCAGCAGATAACTGACTGTAAGTCTTCAGCCAAATTTGGACAGGTTGATATAAGAATTAAGAGATGGTTTTCTTAATTTGACAACCATAAAAAGTTCGAATATGAATGCAAAAAAACAGAGTGCGGAGTCGAAAGTAAAAGAGATCCGCCGACACACCAGAAAGAATTACTCATCGGAAGAGAAAATAAGGATTGTAATAGAAGGCTTAAGGGGCGAAAGCAGTATTGCCGAGCTTTGCCGAAAAGAAGGAATAAATTCTAATCTCTATTACAAATGGAGTAAAGAGTTTTTGGAGGCAGGTAAAAGCCGTTTGGCTGGCGACACGAAGCGAGAGGCTACATCCGACGAAGTTCATGATTTAAAAAATGAGAACGTGGATTTAAAGCAACTTGTGGCTGAATTAAGTCTTGAAAACCGAATGCTTAAAAAAAATCAGAATGGTATCGGGTAAATTATAAGTATATGCGAAGAAGTGCCAGTGAAAAAATGGAAGTCATCCGTATTGTACAAGAATCGGAATTGGGCGTCAAACGTACGCTTGAGGAGCTTGGGATAAGCCGCAGTACCTTCTACATTTGGTACAAACAGTACCTGGAGGAAGGATTTGATGGACTAAAACCAAAATCATCCAATCGAAAATCATTCTGGAACAAAATACCGGAAACGGAAAAGAAAAAGGTGGTAGAAATTGCTCTTGAAAAAGAAGAACTTTCTCCCCGGGAACTTGCCTGCCATATTACCGATAAAAAAGGCTGGTTTATCAGCGAGTCGAGTGTATACAGAATCCTGAAAGAAAGAGGTTTAGTTACCAGTCCTGCGTGGATTTTGATGGCTGCCTCTGATGAGTTCAAAGACAAAACAACGCACATCCATCAACAATGGCAAACCGATTTTACTTACTTCAAAATCATCAACTGGGGCTGGTATTATCTGGCGACTATCATGGATGATTATTCGCGGTACATTATCTCGTGGGAACTGTGTCAAAATATGGAATCTACGGATGCGATGCGTGTTGTGGGGCAGGCACTACGCACAAGCGGACTAACTCCGGGAAACCGTCCTCGACTACTTTCTGACAATGGATCCTGTTATGTTTCCAATGCGTTCAAAGAGTTTCTTTATGAGCATCATATGGGGCACGTTCAGGGTGCTCCGTATCATCCACAAACTCAGGGAAAAATTGAGCGGTATCATCGGACAATGAAAAATGTAGTTAAACTTGAAAACTACTATTTTCCCGACGACTTGCGAGCCAATATCGAAGCCTTTGTGGATTATTACAATAACCAACGGTATCATGAATCACTTGGCAATGTTACTCCTGCTGATGTTTATTTTGGCAGACAAAAACAGATTCTCAACCGTAGGGCAGAAATCAAAATTGAAACCATAAAAAAAAGGAGAAAAATGAACAGGAAATCAAAAAAATCAGCGTAACCAACTATTGAAATATTGATAACTTTCTTAACGCGATGCTAAAAGTTAGCAACATTTCAACAGTTCAGAAAAATTATCAGAATCACTAGTTTTAATTGTAAAAAGTATCTCTTAAGTTTATAGAAAAATTTGTCCAATAAGTTCTGACGTTAAACAGGCGTACTGGCGTTGAGCTGTCCCGGATGAGGTCGACGGGGTGCACGTCATTCCGATTAGCATGAGAATGAACGCATCCGAAGGATTCCGATGGAATCGGAACCCCTTTACCGTTCCTGGAAGCGATCAATAAATTTGTCGGAATTTTGAGTGAAGCGGGTAAAAAACTCTACCCAAAGAAAGGAGGAAATTCAGTTAGCTCCTTATCGCTAATTCATAAGCTCGCCAGAAATTTAGAGACAAGTTTTCGACCATGCTGGGAAATAGATCGAGTTTCTGGTTAGGAACAGAGCATAGCTGCAATATGACATCCTCTGCCAATCACAAAGCCATATATATTTGATTGGGTACGATCGAAACTAAAGAGGTCTTTCGTCTTCCGACTACTATTTTATGCTTAATCTTCTTGATGCTATTTTTGTCTCATTTGCAGCTATTTTCCGCAAAAACCTGGCGGTTTCAGGCTTCATACCCTCGGGGACAAATTTGATTTTTTGGGGAGATATGTCAAACATTTTTCCAAACCAAATACAGCCCGCCAGATACGAGCCATTCATATTGGCATGATACCGATCTTGTGTCCATAGATCAATGCTTTTGTTTTCAAGTGTCGCCCGGTGAAATGCTTGGCCTGATGGCAGCATATCCAGCCTGTATCGCTCAGCAAGCACTTGGTAGTTCTTTACCAATCCTTTATGCATTTCCTCCCGCGACATCCCCCACTCCTTTAACCGCGGGCTGTCGGCTCCATAAGCCCAGGTTTGATGAATGATGATTTCTGAAGGAGGAGCATGCTTGCGTATAAACTGAATCAACACATCGGCATAGGGCTCGAATGACTCAGGCTTAAAACTCAAACTGCTGACTTGTTGTATGGTTACAAAATTATACGTATCCTTTTTCAACAAATCTTTTCCACCTTGGAATTGACGGAAATTATTGGATTATCACAACGCGAAAAAAGACCAATACTGGAATAAGACTTCCAATATTGCCTAAAGCCCAAGAAATAATTGAGCAGTACAAGGATCACCCGCGTTCAGTGCATCGCGGCACAGTATTCTCTGTTATTTCTAATCAAAAATTAAATAGTCAATCCTTAAAAACAA
>NZ_LGIA01000038.1 GCF_001270965.1 Sunxiuqinia dokdonensis
AGCCACAAAGAACAAGCTGAATTTTAATAGTAATTATGAAGGAACAACTCCAAGTCTAGATAAAAGAAATATAAATACTATGTATTTTCGGAGGGGGTGTGTGTCATGCTAGAAATAGAAAATAGACCAGTGTAAAATAGAAACCATAAATTGCAAAGCACATTTGGCACAATTGCAAATCGTACAGGCCGACGCACAAACCAAAATTTGCAAAAAGAGTGCAATTTTTGCCAACCCTAAAAACAATGTAAAGATTATGGAGATACCTAAGCCGTTAATAGACCAAATTAAAGAAGGAAATGTAGTATTATTTTTAGGATCAGGTGCCTCTGCTGGCGCGGAACACCCGAAAATGACTTCGCCACCGCTCGGCAATCATCTCTCCAACCTGATAGTTGAAAAATTCCTTACAGATGATTACAAAGACCAATCTTTACAATATACATCTGAGATAGCGATCTCTGAATATGATTTATTGACTGTTCAACAATTCATTTATGATTTATTTGAGCCTTTTAATCCGAATGAATATCATAAAAAAATCCCCAATTATGTTTGGAAGTCCATTGTAACAACTAATTATGATTATATTATAGAAAGAGCCTATAGCCAAAATAAAAAGCCACTACAACACTTAGCAAAATTTATTAAGAATGGAGAAAGAGTTAGAGATAAGCTTAAGTCGGTTAAAGATTTACCCTTTTACAAAGTTCATGGTTGTATTTCGGATATCAATGACATAAATACTCCGCTAATATTAACACCCGACCAATATGTAACTCATAAAAAGAATAGGGATAGATTGTTTCATCGTGTTCAGGAATTAGCTTACGAGTACACCTTTCTCTTTGTTGGATTTAGTTTTGCAGACTATGATATTCGAGCAATATTACTTGAATTAAGCAAGTTGAAAGATGGTCGTCCTAGGTCCTATATGGTTGGTCCTGACATAAAAGAGGCTGAAACTAGAATGTGGGAAGGCAAGAAGATTTCTTCGATAAAATCTACTTTTAGTGAATTCTTAGTTCAACTTGAAAAAGAAATTAGTCCTGATAAGGTTAAATTGGCACTTGCGAAACCTATAGATAGTGCTGTACATCCAATATTTGATAAATCGTCAGTAAGTCTTGCAGACCTGAGACCATCTGAATCTTTATTGAATTTTTTAACATATGATATTCAATATGTGCATTCTAGATTAAAAGAAAGAAACACCGACCCAAAAGAGTTTTATAAGGGATATTTTGAAAATTGGGATCCTATTCTTAAAGAATTAGATGCTCGTAGAAATATTACAGATACAATCCTTTATGAGGTATTCTTGGATGACGATAATCATGCCATGATAGATTTCCAGTTTTATCTACTTCAAGGATATGCAGGTTCAGGAAAATCAGTATTACTTAAACGTTTAGCTTGGGATGCTAGTATAGAGTTTGAGCGTATCTGTATTTTTTATAATAAAAACTCCATTATTAAACATGAGCCTATTATTGAATTATGTAATTACCTTAAAGAAAGAATTTATATTTTCATCGACAATATATCCGATTCAAGTGAAGAAGTGATTTCACTGATCTCGAAAATAAAGAAGGACAATCTGGCAATTACCATTATTGGAGCTGAACGAGTAAATACCTGGAATACTGAATGCGAGGACTTGTGCAATTATTTAACGGATGATTACCAGTTAGAATACCTTAATGATAAGGAAATAGAAAGACTTCTTGAGAAGCTTGAACAATATGACTCTTTAGGTTATTTGAAGAGCAAATCAAAGGAACGAAGAGTCGAAGCTCTTTCATATAAAGCAGGAAGGGAACTACTTGTTGCATTGTATGAAAGTACTTTAGGAAAGCCGTTCTCTGAAATAGTTGTGGATGAATACAATTCCATAACAGATGAAACAGCAAAGTCACTTTATTTAACAGTTAGTATACTACATCGTCTTGGTACCGAAACTAGGGCAGGGTTAATTTCAAGGGTTCATGACATTTCATTTTCGCATTTTAAGGAGAAACTTTTTAAGCCTCTTGAATTTATTGTGTTCGACAGTAGAGATTACCGAATTAATGATTTTGTATATAGGACAAGGCATAAACAAATTGCAGAAATAATCTTTTCTGAAGTATTGTCGGACAAGCAAATGCGTTACGATGAATATTTGAGAATTCTTTCATGTTTAGATGTCGATTATGAAAATGACAGAACCGCATTCCTTTCCATGACCAAAGCAAGGAATTTGAAAGAAAACTTTTCGGACCCCGAAATGATAAGAGAATTATACAAAGTGGCATCCGAAAGTAATGTGGATGACCCAAAATTAATGCAGCAGGAGGCTATATTTGAAATGACAGCAAACGGAGGAAGTATTAATAAGGCAGAAAGTTTGCTTTCTGAGGCGATCAAGATTTCTCCTAAAGACTCAATAATTCAACATTCCTTTGCTGAAATAGCATTTGTGAAAGCTGAAAAATCAAAACACAAATTGGAGATAGATAAATATCTAAAAGAAGCTGAGGCCATTTGCAAAAAATTAATCTCAAAATTTAAGGATAAACCACATCCATATCATACTCTGTTGAAGGTTCATATATTTAAAATTAAGCGCATAATTGATGATAATGACTCGCCTTCAATTGAAAGAGCTATTAAGGAAGCAGAGAAAACGTTTGCGAGTGCTAGGCAACAATTTCCAGAGCAAGAATTTATTTTAGAAGCCGAATCACAATTTAACAAATTACTGAATAATAAGCCAGAAGCAATAGTACTACTTGAAAGGGCTTTTGAGTTAAATAAAAGAAGTCCATATTTATGCCTTAGGTTGACAAATCTTTATGAGCAAAATAGAGCAGATGAGAAAGCTAGAGGTATTATGGAAGAAACATTAAGGCTAATTCCAAACGATAAAGATGTTAACTTCAGGTATGCAATGAATCTGACCAAAGATAAGGTTCCAAATTTAGAAACAATTAAGCATCATTTAAAACGGTCATTCACAAAAGGTGATAGCAGATATCAGGCTCAATTTTGGTTTGCGAGAACAATATATTTACTTGGCGAAATTGATGATGCGAACTTGTTGTTTGACAGATTAAAATCAATAAGTATACTACCAAAGCTTAAAAGCAAACCCAGGGGCAAGGTAAGGCATAATGGACATCTAATTTCATTTAAAGGTACAGTTTACAAGATAGAATCGAAGTGGATATGCAACACATTCTCCACTTTCCTGAACTCGAACAAATGGGTTTGC
>NZ_LGIA01000039.1 GCF_001270965.1 Sunxiuqinia dokdonensis
GGGGGAATTGGAAGAAATTAAGGAGCGCATAAAAGCCGTGGAATAGATCGATGAGGCTGTCTAAAAAGAGGACAGCCTCTTTTTTTATTCATTTTTCACTAATTAACTCAATGATATTTAGTAAATTAATGGCATGTTTATCAATGAGTACGAAGAATGAGAAAGCCGGTTTATAAATCAAATTTGCAAGGTCAAATTTCACTTTTCCCAGCACGTTTAGATCAAAATATAGCAGAGGGTGCGCCTGTTCGGTTGGTTAACCAGGTAGTTGAAAACCTTGACATAACAGCCATCGAAAAAACCTATTCAGGCGGAGGCACATCGGCCTACCACCCTCGGATGATGCTGAAAGTGTTGTTTTACGCCTACATGAACAACATCTATTCCTGCCGCAAAATCGGGAAACAATTGGAAGAAAATGTCCATTACATGTGGCTTTCGGGCAATCAGCGGCCTGATTTCAGGACCATCAACAACTTTCGTTCGCTGCATTTGAAAGGTACGATCAATCATCTGTTTACGCAGGTAGTGTTGATGCTGGCCGAAATGGGGTACATCAGTTTGCAGACAGTTTACATTGATGGCACCAAAATGGAATCGCGTGCTAACCGTTACACTTTTGTTTGGCGAAAGACGGTTGAAAAGAACAAGGCCAAACTGGAGGAAAAAATCAGGAAGGTACTGGAAATGATAGATGAAGGCATTGCGCAGGACAATCTTCCTGATGATGAACCGCCCACGCCAATTGATTCCGATGAACTGAAAATGCGTATTGCCCAAATCAACCGTGAAAACCTTTCGAAACAAGAGAAAAGAGCGGTAAAAACGCTGGAAGAAAAGCATTTGCCAAAATTGCAGGAATATGAAAACCACCTTGAAACCCTGGGTGGCAGGAACAGTTATTCCAAAACTGACCCATCGGCCACCTTCATGCGGATGAAAGATGACCACATGCAAAACGGGCAGTTGAAACCTGCCTACAACCTGCAAATCGGTACCGAAAACCAGTTTATTACACATCTTGATTTTTTCGCAAACCCAACCGATACGCTCACGATGGTCCCGTTTTTTGAAGGCTGGAAGGAGCGCTACAGTGGCACACCCCAAACAGTCGTTGCCGATGCCGGTTATGGCAGCGAAGAAAACTATGTGTTCATGGAAGATAATGAAATTGAGGCCTTTGTAAAATACAACTATTTCCACGCAGAGCAGAAAAAGAAATTCCGTGAAAATGCATTTATCGCCCAAAACCTTTTTTACAATGAAACAGACGATTACTTTGTATGCCCGATGGGGCAACATCTTCAGAACAAGGGAAGAACAACAAAAACAAACCAGCACGGTTACAAATCAGAAATAACCATTTATGAAGCTGCCAACTGCAATGGATGTCCGCTCAGGTGCCTGTGTTACAAGGCAAAGGGCAACCGCAGGATAGAAATCAACCACAATTTGCGCCGGCTCAAAGCAAAGTCACGTGAACTTTTACTTTCCGAACAGGGATTAAAACACCGGAAAAAACGATGTGTGGAACCGGAACCTGTGTTTTCGCACATACGATACGACGGGGCTTATCTTCGCTTCCGGCACTTCGGAAAGGACAAGGTTAAAATGGATTTTGCACTGATGGCCATTGCCTTGAACCTCGCAAAATTAGCACGGAAAAAGTCAGG
>NZ_LGIA01000040.1 GCF_001270965.1 Sunxiuqinia dokdonensis
AGTTCATAAGGATTAACTAAATAGCATTTATGATGGAAAAAGATGAGATTATAAAAGATGAAATTTTGACTCAGGCACAACAATTATTTCAGCAGTATGGGTTAAAAAAAACTACCATGGATGAAATAGCAGCCGCATGCGGGAAAGCCAAAAGTACACTTTACCATTATTTTAAAAGCAAGGAAGAGGTTTTTGATGCGGTGATCCAAATGGAAATGCTTAATCTGAGAAGGCATGTCAAGAACAAGGTGGAAGAACATAGGAGCATGATTGATAAGATCAATACTTATGTGCTGGAGTTTCATAAGGAAGCCATTAATAAAGTGAACATTTACCGAGTGATAAAGCAGGAAAGTAGCTCAAAGGAAGTAGCAAGAAAACAATTTCTCAAGATGATGGAATTTGAGCAGGCTTATATTGTCCGTATTCTGGAGGACGGTTTTGATTCCGGTGAATTTAAGGAAACTGCTAAAGAGGATATTCCTTGGCTGGCAGAAATGCTTCTGGCCTCGTTTTATGGCCTTGTTCAGTATGGAATTGAGAAGGACGGCTTTTACAATGAAGAGAAGATGATCCGGATTGTAAACCTGGTCACCCCTAAAATATTTTGTTAATTTTTATCAAATGTCGACTAAAATACCACTATAGTTTTAATGACTAGAATTGGAAGGACTTTAATATATGAAATGATGATTTGGGTTAGGCATTTTTTTATGTCAAAAATCGACTAAAAAACTAATATAGTATTTCGAACGAACAAATATGTAACAATGAAAAAACAGATTCTTATTTTAACGATTGGATTGCTGGTTGCGAGTTGCTCACAGAATGAGCAAGCAGAAAACGCCAAGGAAAGTCAGGAAACTGCAATCCCTGTGAAAGTTATTGAGGCAAAAATACAAAGCGACAGGGCTATGCTTAAATATAGCGGCATATCGGAGCCTGCCCTGACCATCCCGTTAAGCTTTCAGTTACCCGGGAAAGTAGCCCGCATCTATGTTGATGAAGGAAGCCAGGTTCGCAAAGGGCAAGTGCTGGCTGAGCTGGACAAAACTTCGGTACAAAGTTCGTACGATGCGACTTTATCGATGCAGAGACAGGCACAAGATGCTTATAACCGGCTGAAAACCGTGTACGACAATGGCAGTTTGCCAGAAATAAAATGGGAAGAAGTGAAGGCCAAGCTTGAACAAGCCAACTCGTCAGCAAATATTGCAAAGGAAGCTTTGAAAAATTGCATGGTCATGGCGCCCGAAGACGGGGTGATCAGCGTCAGGAACATTGAAGAGGGAGTCAATGTGATGCCTGGAGTAAGTGCTTTTAAACTGATTTCGGCCGATGATATCCAGGTACGCATTTCGGTGCCTGACACAGAAATCAATAAAATACAAAAAGGACAAATTGCCACCGTGCGCTTTTCGGCTTTGAACGGCCAGGAATACAAAGCTGTTGTCTATAAAGTTGGGGTGGTAGCCAACCAGATTTCAAAGACCTTCGAAGTAAAACTGAAAATCCCGAATCATGACATGACCCTCAGGCCCGGGATGGTATGCGAAATCGAAATGCCGGTTGAGGGGAGTACGCCGGGTTTGCTGGTACCCATGCAATCGGTTATGAAAGACGCGCAAAATGGCAACTACCTGTTTGTTGTTGACAAACAATCCAAGCGGGCAAAGCGGCAGACAATCGAAACTTCAGGAATCATCAACAACCAACTTTGTATTATGGCCGGACTTAGTCCGGGTGAGTGGTTTGTAGTTGAAGGGCAGCACAAGTTATCCGACAATTCGATGATCAAATTCAACTAACAATATAAAAGGACAGCGCCAAACAACAATCCCTGAGTCCCCGATTCCTCTTACGCACTTCGAGTTGTTTGGGCTATCCTTTTTAAATGGAAACACGATGAAAAAAATAAATTTGGTGGAAGCTGCCATGAAATACCGGCAGATTATCCTGGCATTTGTACTGTGCATGATGGTTCTCGGAATCTTTGCACTAAAAAATATGCCCCGCCGCGAATACCCTGAGTTTACCATCAGGAAAGGAGTTGTTGTGGGAATTTACCCTGGCGCTACTTCGCTTGAGGTGGAAGAACAACTGACAACAGCCGTTGAGAACTACATTTTCGGTTACGAAGAAGTCAACAAAAAAAAGACCCAGTCCAGTTCCAGCCAAGGCATGATGACGATTTTTGTGGAATTGAACGACGATGTGCGGAATGCCGACCAGTTTTGGTCGAAGTTGCGGCATGGATTGGAAGAAATGAAAATGCAGCTGCCAACCGGGGTGCTTGCCCTGGTTGGAAGCAACGATTTTGGCGACACTTCGGCCCTGCTGATTACCATGTCGTCGGAAAAGAAGTCGTACCGCGAACTGGAAGAAGTGTTGAAAGATTTGGAGTCTGATATCCGGAAGATCAGTTCCGTTTCGAAAATAAAACGGTATGGAACGCAGCATGAAAAGATTTACGTGCGCCTTAGGCAGGAAAAACTAAATGAATACAATGTGGATCCTACCACAATCTTTGCCTCGTTTAAAATCCAGGAATCGCTGATTTATTCGGGCGAATTGGATAACGGACAATTGGTTCTTCCGGTTCATTTGCCTCCACGTTTTGAGTCGGAAGACGATCTGCTAAACCAGATCATTTATACTGATCCGACAGGAAATATAGTCAGGATAAAAGACATTGCCTATGTTGAACGGAAGTATGAAGACCCGGACAGCTATATCCGCAACAATGGTAACAACGCCTTGCTGCTTTCGCTCGAAATGCAAAAAGGCAACAACATTGTCCAATTCGGCAACGATGTGAAGGAAACATTGGCAAAATTCACCGATCAAACAGCCAATGACGTAAAAATCAACATTATTTCCGATCTGCCTGACGTGGTCGATCATTCCATTTCACATTTTATGGTTGAATTTCTCATGGCTATCCTGGCTGTGATTATAGTCACCATGATTTTATTGCCTTTCCGCGTTGCTGCAGTGGCTGGTGCCACCATTCCGGTATCAGTATTGATCACACTCGGTATTATGCAACTGGTAGGCATTCAACTACATATTGTGTCGCTGGCTGGCTTGATCGTGGTGCTTGGGATGGTGGTCGATAATGCTATTGTGGTGATCGACAGCCACATTGAAAAGCTCGACCAACATGAAAGACCTTGGGATGCTGCTTGGAAAGCAGCGACCGAATTGTTCATCCCGGTACTGTCGGCCACAGCCGCTATTATTGTGGCTTTCTTTCCCATGATGCTTTTTCTGGCTGGAATGGGCGGCGATTTCATTGGCACCTTTCCGCTAACCATTGGCATTGCTTTGGGAGTTTCCATGATTGTGGCAATTTTTCTCGTGCCGTTCATGTGTTACGTGTTCATCAAAAACGGATTGCACAAACAACAGTCAGAAAGCGGAAATGATAAAAAAAGTTTTCTCGACCGGGTTCAGAATACTTATGATTCCATGCTGGACTGGACTTTCAGAAATGCTAAAACAACACTGGCATTAGGAGCTTTGTCGGTCATTTTAGGAGTTTTGATCTTTATGAGCGTGGACCAAAAACTATTTCCGGCCATGGAACGTAGCCAGTTTCCGGTTGAGATCTATTTGCCCGAAGGATCTTCTCTAAAAAAGACAGAAGCAGTGGTTGACAGTTTGGAAAAGTTGCTTTTACAAGATGAACGTGTAACCAATGTTGCTGGTTTTGTAGGTACAGGCTCCCCCCGCTTCAACGATTTGTATGCTCCGCACATGCCTGCCAAAAATTTTGGACAATTAATGGTCAACACGATCTCGAATGAAGCAACCATTGAAATATTGCACGAATACTCCGAAAAATACAGCCATATCTTTCCCGAAGCGGTTGTTAAATGGAAACAACTGGCGCTTGAAGATTTTGAAGCGCCAATTGAAGTGCGCGTTTCAGGCGACAACCTGGTTGATTTGAAGCAAACGGCCGAAGAAGTGGAACAAATCCTCAAAGCCAGTCCCGGCATTACCTTAGTACAAAACGACTGGGGCGAAATGCGGCAGGGAATCAGCATTCAGCTTGACCGGAATAAGGCCTCACAGCTTGGATACGCCAAAACACTGGTTGCTGCATCATTAATGACGTCGCTGGATGGCCTTCCCGTAACAACCATTTGGGAAGGCGACTACCCGGTAAGCGTAGTTCTGTTGAAAGCGGAAGACCAGCGTGACAATATCGATGACCTGGAAAATCATTACGTGTCGTCTCCCTTGACGATGGAATCACTGCCACTCCGTTCAATTGCCTCCCTGCAACCCGAATGGACCGAAGGACGCATTGCCCGGCGGAACGGCGTGCGTACCATTACCGTAAAAGCTGATGTTCAACGCGGTTACATCCCTTCAACAGTCCTTAAGGCGATAGAACCCAAAATTGATAAATTGAACTTGCCCGCTGGCCTTTGGCTGGAATATGGGGGTGACGATGAAGCATCCATCGAAAACATGATTCCGCTCAGCTACTCTCTGGCGACTAGCATCTTAATTATTTTCTTCATTCTAATTATCCAGTTTAAAACAACCCGGCGGGCCTTGCTGATCATGTCAACCATGCTGATGAGTATCTTGGGTGCCGCCCTGGGGTTAAAGCTTACCGGCTACCCTTTTGGGATGACTTCTTTCATCGGCGTTATGGGATTGGCAGGCATTGTTGTCCGTAACGGTATCATCCTGGTCGATTACGCCATGCACTTGGTAACTCACGAAGGCCATACTTACAAGGAGGCAGCCATAGCCGCGGGGAAACGCCGGATGCGGCCCATCTTTCTAACGGCCATGGCGGCGGCAATGGGTGTTGTACCTATGATTGTCAGCCGATCGCCGCTGTGGGGGCCGTTGGGGGCAGTGATCTGCTTTGGACTGATCGTGGGCATGGTGCTTACACTGACGGTCCTCCCGGTACTGTATTGGAAAGTTTCGGGCAGCGGACCTAACAAGGAAGAACTTGCCTCCATTTAATCTATTCAAAATGAAAACAAAAATGAAACGATATATTTTGCTTATGTTGATCGCGGGACTGGGAGCCTTGCCTGTATCGGCTCAACTGTTAACGCTCGATTCGTGTAAGGTTTATGCCATCGAGAATAATAAGCGGTTAAAGGAAGCCCGGATGAAGATCAATGAGTCGGAAGAAATTGAAAAGAATGCTTTCACCAATTTCTTTCCTAAAGTGAATGCCCAGGCGATTGCATTTCAAGCCAACGATTATTTGATTGACATCAAAACCCCGGAAATGAATTTGCCGGTGTATGACGGCAACCTGGAAAATTTGTCCTCGGCCACGCAATACGCCTATGTTCCGGGACTGGAATTAAAAGCACTGGATTATATGAATGTGGGAATGCTTACTGCCACACAACCGGTTTATGCAGGTGGCCGTATCCGCTCGGGTTATAAACTTGCCACACTGGGCAAAGAAGTGAGCGAAGAAACGCTGAACCTCAGTACACGCGATGTTGTGGTGAAAACCGAAGAATTCTATTGGTCGCTGGTTTCGTTGCAGGCAAAAAGAAGCACATTGGAGAGCTATAAGGCCCTTCTTAACAGCTTATTAAAAGACGTTCAGGTTTCATTCGACGCCGGCTTGACTCAAAAAAGCGATTTGCTGAAGATTCAACTCAAAATAAATGAAACAAAAGCTGACGAGCTGAAATTGGAAAATGGAATTTCGCTGGTTAAAATGGCCCTGTGCCAACACATTGGGTTGGAATATTCAGAGAATATTCAATTACAGGATACTGCATTTAGTACCGTTATGCCTGAAGTGTTGTACCTACCGCCTGCAACAGCCCTCGCAAACCGAAGTGAATACCAACTGTTGAACAAGGCCGTCGATGCAGGGATCTTGCAAAAACGCCTGGCCCGTGGCGAGTTTTTACCGCAACTAGCTGTTGGTGTACAAGGTCAATACCTGGATTTTGCCGATGAGCAAAATACCTACGGAATTGCATTTGCAACCTTGTCCATCCCGATCTCCGACTGGTGGGGAGGTTCGCATAAGTTAAAGGAGCATGAAATTAAAATTGATGTGGCCAGAAACAACCTGAACGAAAAATCGGAATTAATGAAGTTGCAAATGGAGAGGGCATACAAAGAACTGACCGAGAGCTACCAACAGATCAGTGTGGCCGAATCGCTGGCCGAACAAGCCCGCGAACACCTCCAGGTGATCACCGACAATTACGAGGCCGGGATCCTCTCGACATCTGACTTGCTCGAAGCCCAGGCTATTTTTCAGGAGGCACAGGATGGATTGGTCGATGCCAAAAGCACCTATCAAATCCGGCAGGTTTATTACAAACAGGCCATTGCGCAACAGGTTTATTAAAACAATGAAGTCATGATAAAAGCAGACATCGGTAACAATGCCGGACGGATCTGGCAATATCTGGACGAAAAAGGGGAAAGCACCTTGGCTGACATCAAAAAAGATTTGCTGCTAAAAGGATCTGAAGCAAGGATGGCCTTGGGCTGGCTTGCCCGCGAAAATAAAATTTTCTTGTACGGAGACGAAGATAACTGGAGTGTCATTCTATTGTACTGACATCTCTTTCTAATTATAAACCATAAAATTAATGCAGTATGAAAATCAAGTATTATTTAATGGACAATCCGATGACGGAAGATGCTGACGACTGTTGTGCCCAGGGAACCGGGTATGAAGCGGTAACAGAGAGTGAAATTTTTGAGTATATGACCCGCAAAGGATCCGGGATCACAACAGCCGAAGCAAAGGCGAACTATCAGGAGTTTATTGAAATGCGTGGACGACAGCCCGAGGATGCAATGAACTACAGTCCACTGATGCAGCGATCGAAACAGCACGGCTCAAGATTGTTAATTAGAGAAAAACATCAAATTATGTTCGGATTGTTGCGAACTAAAAAAACTTACTTATATTTGCACCCACCAATTAGAAATAAAATGGAAGAATCAGAGAGAATACAAAAACAGAAAGAGCTGATTGAGCTCATCGGGAGGCAACACGAAAAAGAAGGGTATCAACCGGTAACGGGGCGTATATTGGGATTACTGATGGTACTGGACAAAGAAGAATATACTTTCGACGAGATTGTTGCAGAAATGAAGATCAGCAAAAGTACGGCCAGTAATGCGCTGAAAAACCTGGAATTACGCGGAGTAATTGAATATATCACTTATCCGGGGGACAGAAAACGCTATTTTCGGTTTAAATCTGGAGACATGGATGATTTGGTCAGTGAAATAGAACGGAAAATAAATCAAAGCATTGCAATCATCAATAAAATCATTGAACTGAAAAAAGATCCCAACTCCCGGAATTCAGTTTTCCTAAAGAATATTCTTAAAAGCATGAAGTTTTTAGTCAATCATCTGGATCAATTTCAGGAGGAAAACACGAAGGTCAACTAATTTTTCACAGTTGAAGTTCTATTTTATTCCGATCTATACAGACTTTGAAAAACCACAAAGGCAATTATTTTTTTATCATTACGGTTCGGTCTATTCCGAACTTATGAAACTAACTGAATAAAAGGAAAAATGAGGCAATTATTGACTTTACTGACAGCAGGGCTCTTCCTGGCTCCCATAAACGGGAAAAGCCAGGAAAGCTACTCCCTGAACAGACTGCTAAAGCATGCCATAGAATACAGTCATGCGATCAAGAAAGTAGCTTTGCATCAGTCAGAAGGAGGTGCCAAAACCGGGAAAGCCATTGTCAATGAAAGAAATACTTGCTGCCAATGTGACTACGAAATAAGACCTGAAATAACTAAAACGATAAAACATTATTATCATGATTAAATTCCAAATAAGCGCCAATACCAAGAAGATATGGGAATACCTGGACCGGAAGGGAGAAGCTTCACTTCGCGAGATTGAAGAACAATTAGAGCTTCAGGAGCAGGACGCATGCCTTGCCTTGGGGTGGATGGTATATAATAATCAGGTCATTTTACACCTGAAGGGACGAGATTTGTTTGCAGTCATTTTTGACTGAAAAAAATTGATGATGCAAACACTCGCTTGCTCATTGGGCATAGAAAAATTTTGAAAACCGGAAACAATCAAGCCCCTGCTGTAAAATCCACCAAGCCAATGGTTGCAGGGGCACTTTTGATCAGAAACAATAAGCAATGAATCCATGATAAAAGCAGACATCGGTAATACTGCCGGACGGATCTGGCAGTACTTGGACAAAAATGGAGAAAGCACCCTGGCAGACATCAAAAGAGATTTGATGCTAAGGGGATCGGCGGTGAGGATGGCTTTAGGCTGGCTTGCCCGCGAAAATAAAATCTTCTTCTACGGCGACGAAGACAACCTGAGCATTATTCTATTATACTGACATCTTATTGATTCCAAGGAGTAAGTTCTATCAAATTTTTGAGCCATTAAAAAAACAAAAGCATACAAACCATTCAAAATATCGAAACATGAAATTCAAAAACATTTTTCTCTTTCTTACAGTTGTAATTTTCGTATCGTCAGGCTGTAAAGATTCCACAAAGGACCTGCCCCGGGCCGAAACAATCAAAAAGGTTAAAGTAGAAACAATTACAGGTGACATTATTCAAAGCACAATGACCCTTAACGGGAAGATCAAGGAAAAAAGTTTAACCTCACTTTCTTTCCGTGTAGGAGGCCCATTGGAAAAATTGAATGTAAAACAAGGTGATTATGTTCATGCAGGGCAAGTGATTGCCGGGATTGATGATCGCGATTACCAACTTCAGGTGGAAACAAGCAAAGCCCAGTTTGAGCAGGCAGAAGGAGAGTATAATAGGTACAAACAGTTGGTGGAGCAGAAGAAAATTCCGGAGAATACTTTTGAAAAGATAAAATCGGGATACCTGATGGCAAAAACATCTTATGAAAATGCCCAAAACCAGTTGCGTGATACAAAATTGAAAGCTCCTTTTTCGGGATACATCTACGAGAAATTCGTAGAAAACTATCAAACGGTTGGTGCAGGTACGCCAATCGTTTCGATTATCGACAATTCGCATTTGGAGGTTGTTGTGCCCATTTCAGAAAGCCAGTTAAACAGCGTGAGAAGTAATAAAAAAAGCCTTTTGAATGTTGCCAATGCCGGAATAAAACAACTTCCAATACAGTTGCTGAGCGTAAGCGAGAAAACGATGGAGGACGGTTTATACGAAGTTAAATTTTTGTTTGAAAATAAAGACGATTTGAAAGTAGCTCCCGGAATGACGGCGGGAGTAACGGTTTATAACCAGTCGGAAGAAAACCAGCTATCGGTTGCTTCCACAGCTATTTTTCATGAAAAAACAAATACATACGTGTGGCTTTATAATCCTTCAACAAGTAAAGTTGAAAAACGCCAGGTGAAAATTTCATTGGACGGTGCAAACGGACGGGTAAATATCGTATCGGGAATAACTAACGGCGACCAGGTTGTTACTGCGGGGGTCCATTATCTGGTTGAAGGACAAGAAGTAGAGCCGCTATCAAAGCCTTCTGTAACTAACATTGGAGGGCTGTTGTAATGTTCGAAAAGCTGTTAAATCAAAAAGCAATGATCTCAACGATACTGTTTGCAGTATTGTTTGGGGGAATTATTGCCTATAACAAAATCGGGAAGCTGGAGGATGCTGAAATCCCAATTAAAGCGGCTACGGTAGTAACGGTTTATCCCGGGGCTACAGCGCACGAAGTGGAACTTGAAGTTACCGATGTTTTGGAAAAAGCCATTCAGAAATTGGAGAATGTCGATGATATTACTTCTGTTTCGCGTCCCGGTTTGTCAATCATTACGGTTAATATTCAACCAACAGTAAAAACCCCTCGGCTGCCCCAGCTTTGGGACCACCTTCGCCGAAAAGTAAATGATGCAAAAGGTTCGTTGCCTTCGGGGGCCATGGAGCCAATTGTAAATGACGACTTTGCAGACGTTTATGGTATTTTGTATGCCGTAACAGCAGATAAATATAGTCACGAAGAACTGATAAAATATACAGAATACGTTGAACGTGAATTGTTAGGGGTTGACGGCGTCCGGCGGTCGCAGGTTTTTGGAGAGCATACCCAAACGATTGATATTGTTTTTTCTTCTGAAAAACTGGCTGGATTAAGTGTGAACCCGATGTTAATCGCAGCAGCTATTCAAAATGAAACCGCGATTATTAATCCCGGTTCGGTTGATGTTGGCAAAGAATCTGTCCGGGTAGGGGTTGGACAAAAAATAACAAGTGTAGAAGAAATAGAAAACTTGTTAATTCAGGTTCCTGATGGGGGAAACTTCCGTTTAGGAGACATTGCTGCTGTAAAAAGGGCGTATCTGGAGCCAAAAAATGAAGCCTTATATTATAACGATAAACCTGGTTTAACACTTGGCCTTTCAAACGAAAGTGGAATTAACGTTGTAAAACTGGGCGAACGCTTGGATGAAAAAATAACTGAACTACAAAAAGAACTTCCGGCGGGAATTGAGATTAACCGGGTTTACTACCAACCTGATCGTGTTGACAAGGCCGTTAGTAATTTTATGTTGAACCTGGCAATGTCGGTCGGTATTGTAATTGTTGTGCTGATGTTTGCCATGGGGCTGCGTTCGGGGTTGCTGATTTCCAGTGGTTTGGTTTTTACGATTATGGGGACCTTAATTGTGATGCTGGCCATTGGATTGCCTTTACACCGCGTTTCGTTAGCCGCAATTATTCTTGCAATGGGAATGTTGGTAGATAATGCCATTGTTGTGGCCGACGGCATCTTGGTTGATTTAAAATCGGGGATGGACCGAAACAAGGCGTTTATACACACAGCGAAAAAAACAGCGCTGCCTTTGCTCGGAGCCACAGCTGTTGCCGTCTTGGCTTTCTTGCCGCTAAGAATGTCGCCAAATGCAGCCGGCGAATTTTTGTCATCCTTATTTACCGTGTTGATTATTTCTCTTTCGTTAAGTTGGATATTTGCGATGATACAAACTCCCTTCAATGCAAAATATTTTTATCGCAAAGAACGTCCGAAAGGAGAACATGCAGTAGCTTATAACAATAAGTTTTACCGGGGTTTTGAGGGATTTCTGAAATGGGGAATACGTCACAAATTAATATTTACAGCAATATCATTTGTGGTTTTGGTTTTTGCATTCTGGTCATTCCGTTTTGTGAAAGTCGACTTTATGTCGAAAATTGATTACGACCAGTTTTATATTGAATATTACCTTCCACAGGGATCAGATATAAAAACGGTGGAAAAAGATGTTCAGCAAATCCAGCAAGATATTTTAAAAATGGATGGCGTCAAATCGGTAACGGCCTCAGCCGGCCGGCCGGCAGCCCGTTATTTGCTTTTGCGGCACATGCCTACAGGCGGTTCCAATTATGCCGATTTTATTGTTGAAACCGAAACTACGGACAGGGTTAACGGGATAATTCCCGAAATTCAAAAGTATTTGAACAATAATTATCCCGATGCCTTTTTCAGGGTGTTGGAATATGGCGCTGCTTTCTCCGATGCCGATATTGAAGCCCAATTTACAGGTCCCGACCCGGCTGTGCTGAAAGATTTGGCAACCCAGGCTAAGAAAATCTTTTTAGACGAGCCAACGGCAACTGAGGTTACCGATAACTGGAAAAACCAGACAAAAAAGATTGTTCCGGAATATTCTGTAGAAAAAGCGCAACCGCTTGGATTGACCCGCTCTGATATGGGCAATTCAATTCTCGTAGCGACTAACGGAATGCCCATCGGGGCGGTTTACCAGGGAGACAGGATGCTGCCGATTGTATTGCGTACCGACATCAAATTGGGCGACAACTTGGAGCAACTAATGAGTGTCCCGGTTTGGGGACAGAACAGCAAAGGAAGTGTCCCGTTGTCGCAAATAGCCGATACATTAAAAGTTAAATGGGATTATGAACTTGTAAACCGTTTGAATAACCAACGTTCGATTAGAGCGCAATGTAACACAGTAAAAGGGCACACGGCGGCTGAAGTTCAGGCCAAATTCCAGCAAAAGGTTGAAGCGATAGAATTACCGGATGGTTACAAAATGAATTGGGAAGGCGCTACCGCCCAGTCAGGTGAAGCCAACCAGGCATTGTTTACGTTTTTACCATTGGCTGTGGGCTTAATGGCCATCATAATTATTGGTTTATTTAATAACCTGAAACAACCGGTTATCATATTCCTTATTGTTCCCTCTGCTTTTATCGGCGTTGTTCTGGGGCTTGTAACAACAGGAACATTCTTAACATTTGCAGGCATTATTGGCGCTCTTGGTCTTATTGGAATGATGATTAAAAATGCCGTGGTGCTGCTCGATGAAATAAACCAAAATATCAGGGAAGGGAAAGATCGCCTGACCGCTACAATAGATTCTGCATTGTCGCGTTTGCGCCCGGTAATGATGGCTTCTCTGACAACAATTCTCGGAATGGCGCCCCTGCTTGGAGATTCTATGTTTAATTCTACGGCAGTTGTAATTATGTTTGGCCTGGCGGTTGGTTCTATCATAACACTGGTTGTTGTTCCTGTTTTATATACCGTATTGTATCAGGTTGACGGACGTAGTTTGGAAAAATCTGAAAATAATAAATAATAGCAAATTATGCCGGTCAGAAAAAGTGATAAATACCATTTTAGAAAGAAGAAAATGAAATCGATAATAATAATAAGCACAGTCATCCTATTTGTTTCTGCAATCACATCCAATCATGCGACCGGGCAAAAAGTAATGACCCTGGAAGAATGTCGCCAGCAAGCTGTTCAATTTAACAAGGAATTAAAAGCAGCCGCTTTACAAAACAAGGAGGCACAGGTAAACCAGGAAGTTGCAAGAACGGCCCATTTGCCAAAATTTGGCTTTTCATCGTCGTTAATGCACCGGCCCAATATGGACCCGATAAGTATGCCCGGTTATTTCCTGCAAACTGCCGACAGTGAAGAAGATGCCATAGCCGGCAATTTCTCCGGAACGAGTAATGTATGGAAGCCCGGAACGACTATCGATATAAACAGCCTTACATTGATAAACGGAGGTTTGGAAGTGACCCAGCCGGTTTACGCAGGCGGAAAAATCAGGTATTCCAACCAGCAAGCCGATGCAGGTGTTGAAATAGCCAATTTATCCCTGAACCTGAAATATTCGG
>NZ_LGIA01000041.1 GCF_001270965.1 Sunxiuqinia dokdonensis
AGGGATATTAGAATTTTTCAGGGCGATAAGGTACGCAAAGGACAAACACTTGCCATTCTCGAACACCCTGATTATATTAAGCTACAGGAAGATTTTGCTGATTTGGCCAGTCGGCTCGAATTTCTGGAAATGGAGTACGAACGCCAGAAAGAACTTTTCGAGAACAATGTAGGTGCAGGCAGGGAGTTCCAGCAGGTTAAGTCGGAATATAATTCGGCCAAAGCGAAGTACCAGGGATTGAAGGCCCGCCTGCAACTCCTGCATCTTTCACCCGAAAAAGTAAAAGAAGGAGAAGTTTCTAACAGCGTACCCATTGTAGCACCCATCAATGGCTATGTGAATGAAATAAATGTAAAAGTAGGCACCTATGCCGGGGCACAGGACATGCTTTTTGAAATTACCGACAACAGCAAAATCCACGCCGATTTTCTGGTGTATGAAAATGATGTTCACTTGCTGGAAAAAGGTCAAAAGATTCATTTTACCGTGGCCAATATTCCCGGTAAGGAGCTCATGGCCACCATATTCGCCATCGGGCAGGAATTTGAAGCCAACTCCAGGGCTGTACATGTGCATGCCAGCTTGAATGAACCCATGCCGGGGCTTATTCCGGGTATGTACATCTCTGGGCACATCCATACCGATGAAAATTATACCCGTACATTACCCAACGATGCTATTGTTACAGAAGGAACTAAATCCTATATCTTTATTTTGGATGAATCGCTTGAAGCTGAAGAACACGAGGGGCATGAACATGAAGCAGTAGCAGAAAACGAAGAAGGACACGACCATGAGGCTGAGGAAAACCATGAGGAACATGATGGCGAAGCAGGACATGACGACGAAAATGGAGGTCATGTTATGGCTTTCCGCATGATAGAGGTAATAACCGGAAAACAAGATGAGGGATACACCGAGATTAAATTGCTCAATCCCTTACCCGATGATACGAAAATAGTAATGAATGCAGCCTATTATTTATTGGCAGATTTAGGAAAAGAAGAAACTGAACACGAACATTAAAAAATTAACACGATGAAAGAAATTAAAGCATTTATAAGACCCAATAAAGTAGATGACATCGTGCATCATTTAAAAGATGCAGGGTTTGAGAACATGACCATTTCAATGGCTGAAGGAACAGGGAAATTTCAGGATGAAGAAGCTTTTGTATCGCAAAAGTTCTCAATAACCGATAGTGAAATAGCAAAGCTTGAACTTGTTGCAAAAAAAGAAAAAGTTGATGCTATTGTGAAAATAATCTGCGAGTATGGCTGTACACTAAATCCGGGCGATGGGTTTATCTATGTTTCCGATGTTGAAAAAGTGTACCGGGTGAAAACGGGATTGAAAAACGGCGAAGAATAATCGCCGGATGAAGGGCAGGTTGCTATGAAATGAATAGTGACCTGCTGTTTTAATGATTATCGGTTTATCTGGATAAATTTTTAAAATCAATGGTATGAAAAAATATAAATTAAAAAACCTGGACTGTGCTTCATGTGCGGCAAAGGTTGAAGAAGGCGTCAGCAAACTGGAAGTAGTAAAATTTGTGAGCGTTAATTTTGCCACTGCTTCAATGACAATAGATACTGATGACCTGGAAAAAGTAAAAAGCAAAATAAAAGAGATAGAACCCGAAGTTGAAATTGAAGATAATAAGAATGAAAAAACAATTGTTTCGTCAAGTGAACTTGCTGAAAACAAATGGACAATTATTAAAGCAATTTCAGGTATCCTGCTCTTAGTGGCAGGCCTGATTTTTGAAGAGGAGCTTCACAATACGCCTTTTCATCTTGCCGAATATGCGGTATTCGTGACGGGCTACCTTATCGTGGGCTGGAATGTTCTTGCATCGGCTGTTAAAAACATCGTCCGGGGACAGGTTTTTAACGAGCAATTTTTAATGTCGGTTGCAACCCTGGGCGCCTTCGCAATACATGAAATGCCCGAAGCAATTGCTGTTATGTTATTTTACGTAGTTGGCGAACTGTTCCAGGATATCGCTGTAAACCGTTCCCGCGGGTCAATAAAATCGCTTCTTGAAATTAAACCCGATTATGCCAATCTGAAAGATGGCGGGGATATAATAAAAGTTTCACCGGAAGATGTGAATCTTGGAGACGAAATAATAGTTAGGGCTGGTGAAAAAGTTCCGTTGGACGGACTGGTAATTGACGGGAATTCCTTTGTGGATACCTCAGCGCTTACAGGGGAAAGTGTACCGCGTAAAATAAATCCAAACGATGAAGTATTAGCGGGCATGATAAATCAATCCGGTTTAATTACGGTTAAAGTCTCCAGGCTTTTTGAGGATTCTTCTATTTCAAAAATTCTTGAGATGGTTGAAAATGCCACATCCAAAAAAGCTGAGACCGAAAAATTCATCACCACGTTTGCCAAATATTATACGCCCGTAGTGGTTTTTGGAGCCCTTTTGATTGCCGTTGTACCTCCGCTTTTACTAAGCGGCGCAACTTTTAGCGATTGGATTTACCGGGCATTGGTAGTTCTGGTTATTTCCTGTCCCTGCGCACTGGTAATCAGCATTCCGCTTGGCTACTTCGGAGGAATAGGCGGGGCTTCCCGCAAGGGCATTTTAGTGAAGGGTTCCAACTTTTTAGATGCACTTACCCAGGTTAAAACTGTGGTGTTTGATAAAACAGGCACACTTACAAAAGGAGAGTTCAAGGTAACAGAAATAGTTACCTCGAATGGCTTTTCAAAGGAAGAAATATCAGAATACGCGGCGTATGCCGAATATAATTCCAATCACCCGATTGCAAAATCTATACTCGAATCACATAAGTTGGATATTGACAATTCGAGAATCGGGAAAGTGGAAGAGATATCCGGGCATGGGGTTAAAGCGTACATAGATAACAAAGAAATTTTTGTTGGAAATGACAAGCTTCTTCATAAAGAAAATATAGTGCATGACAAATGTGAAATTGAAGGAACGGTTGTGCATGTTGTGGTTGACAGGAAGTATGCTGGCTACATTGTTATATCAGATAGTTTGAAAGAGGATTCCATTGAAGCCATCGGACGTTTAAACAAAAAAGGTACAAAAACGGTAATGCTCACGGGCGACAGCAAGTATGCCGCGGGTATTTTTGCACGGAGGCTGGGTATTAAAGAATATTATGCCGAATTGCTTCCTGAAAACAAAGTTGAACATATTGAAAAAATGCTGAACAAGAACAGCAAAGTTGCTTTTGTGGGCGATGGCATAAATGATGCCCCTGTACTTGCCCGTGCCGATGTGGGAATTGCTATGGGCGCACTCGGTTCCGATGCGGCAATTGAAACCGCCGATGTGGTATTGATGACCGATTCGCCTTCGAAAGTCGCCGTTGCAATGGATGTTGCCAGAAAAACCAGAAATATTGTGTGGCAAAATATCATTTTTGCTTTGGGGGTTAAAGCAGCCTTTATTGTACTGGGAATTTTTGGGATTGCCAGCATGTGGGAAGCCGTTTTCGGCGATATGGGCGTTGCTTTGATTGCTGTTTTCAATGCCATGAGAGTGATGAGAAATTAACTGAAAATTAAACAAATAAGTATACTTTCAATTGATATCAAGCTATTAAAGATGAACACTTCCATAAAAAACATATTACAAAACAATGATTTCTCTAAAGATGATATAATTGAACTATTATATACAAGTCAATCCGAAGCAAAATTATTATATCAAAAGGCGAAAGAAGTAAAATCATGTCAAGTAGGAGATAAAGTGTTTTTAAGAGGTTTGATAGAATTCTCAAATTTGTGTGTAAAAGATTGTTTTTATTGTGGGATAAGAAAAAGTAATAAAAACGTTGAAAGGTATTTTTTGTCAGATGATGAAATTATTCAGGCAGCGAAATTTGCTTTTGACGAGAATTATGGTTCAATTGTATTGCAGTCGGGTGAGCTTAAATCAAAGGAGTTTATTACCAGGATTGATGGGTTGATACAACGAATTCGTAAACTTACCGGAGAAAATTTTGGAATTACTTTGTCCTGTGGAGAACAAAATGAATCAACCTATTCAAGATGGTTCGAAAGTGGCGCAAACCGATATCTTCTCAGGATTGAAACCTCGAATAAAGAGCTGTATAAACAGATTCATCCAAATAATTCTTTACATAGTTTTCAAAAACGAATAGAATCTCTCCGGGTATTAAAAAATATAGGTTACCAGGTTGGTACCGGGGTTATGGTTGGGCTACCCGGGCAAACCTTAAGCCATATTGCAGATGATATTCTGTTTATGAAAGCTTTGGATATCGATATGTGTGGTATTGGCCCCTATATCGAGCACAAAGAAACACCACTCTTTGAACAACGTAGTACACTAATGCCTTTAAATGCCCGATTTGAGCTAACTTTAAAAGTGTTGGCAATAATAAGGATTATGATGAAAGACATAAATATTGCCGCATCAACGGCGCTGCAATCAATAGATAAATTAGGCAGGGAAAAAGCCATTCAGGTAGCGGCAAATGTTTTTATGCCAAATATAACCCCGCAATCATACCGGAAAAATTACAATTTATATGATAATAAACCCTGTATTGCCGAAAGCCCGGTTGAATGTCAAAGTTGTACGGTAGCCAGAATAAACCTGGCAAATGGCAAAGTTGCTTTTGGAGAAGCAGGTGACGCTAAGCATTATTTACATAGAATGAATCGGAGAAATGAAATTTTAATATAATGAATTTTCGCATGTTAAAAAAAATGATTCATATTACATTTGCCGTGTTTTTCACCTTAACTATCACAGGGGTGACCATACAGGAGAACTTTTGTAACAGCAAACTACTTTCAATTTATTTTGATAAAACCTCTGAAAAATGTTGTGATACTCCTTGTTCCGGTTGCCATACAAAGGTTATTTCATTTAAAATAGTCGATACCTTTTTTAATGCCTCAAAAAAAATTAGCAATAAAGTAAAGCCAATCATTAACTGCCCATTTTTAACATGTGGTAATGAGAATTTCATCTTAAATATAAACCGACAAAAAATTCATAACCATTTAAATACATTTTCAACACCTAAGTTTGCTTTAAACAGGGCACAACTACAGGTGTTTTTGTGCTGAGATAGTATTTAATTCCTCCCAAAAGCAAAATATTAAAATAACAATTTAGGTTTCAATTAAATATTATCAATATGAAAACATATAATTTTAAAATAATAATAGCAGCATTTTTTGCTGTAATGGGGCTAACTGTAAGCGCACAAAAATGTGGGGTTTACAAAACCTATGAAGATTACACAAATGGCAAAATGGAAGTTTCAATTAACTGTGCAACAAAAGACGGAAAAATAAAACCAAACAATTTTTTCAAAAAAGATTACGTAACAGTAATTAAAAATGGTGAAAAAACTGATTTGAATAAGGACGAAATATTTGGTTATCAACTTTGCAATGGAGAATTTTTCCGTTTTTTTAATAATGACCGCTTAACTTTGGCAGATAAAAGTGGTTTATGGATTTACACCAGAGAAGAAGTAGTATCTCATTCTCCATTTACAGGCACAAAAAAAAGAACAAAATACTATTTTAGCAAAGACGGAAGTGGGGAAATTAAAAGCCTGACATTTAGCAACCTTAAGGATGTTATTCCCGCTGACGACCCACTTTATTCTGAAATGGAATTGTTGTTTAGTTCAAATTCAGCCTTACATGCATACAACCAGTCAAGTGGTTCATATAAAATCAATTCCTTTCTGAATAGCAAAGGATTGTAACAGATTTAGATGCTTTTTTTGAAGGCAGGCAAGGCAACTTGCCCGCTTTCAGAAAAGCGAAATCAAACAAAAAATTCGCATACAATAATTTAAAATTTATAAAAAAAGCAAAATGAACAAGATATTAAATGTAATCAAAGCAACATTCCTGATTATTAGTTTATCAATTGCAAATATTTATGCACAAGAAACCGAAAAAGTAGTAGGAACAGTCGGTGGTGAAAAATTAGGTGACGACGGAATTGTAATATGTGTTTTGGGAACACAGGCTTGCATGCCGGTTCAGATAGACAAAAACATGACTGTTAAATACAACGGGGAGGAAACAAAATTGACAGATTTACCTTTTGCCCTCTATATAGAAGCTGAACTTAATGATAATAATAAAATCACTACAATTAAAATTGATGAAAGAAAAACCGTAATCTGTTTTGTTGAGCATAAAGAAGGTGATAACGAGAAATTGACGACTTTGTTAAACGGAATTAAAGGTGTTGAAGATTTTAAGTTATATCGTAAATCGAACCAGGTACTAATTGAATACAATCCAAAACAAATTGCGTATAGCGAATTGGAGGCAAAAGTTAAAAATGCAGGATTTATATTGGAATAAAATAGGAGGATAGAAAAATGAAACGAAATAAATTAAATACCGGTATGAAAAATATAAAAGTCATTTTTTTTATGGCAGCAGTAATTGGATTTCTTTTTTATTCATGTAATAAGGAAGAAGAAGCACCCTTGCCCAATACATTAGCCTCCAGTGTCATCGGAAAATACACAGGCACTCTAAAGAGTACAGCCACTAATCAATCCAGTCCGGCAACACTAAATGTAACGCTAATAAACGATAGCTTAGTTAGTATGCATTGTTTGTCCTACAATTTTGATTCAACCTTTACAATGCAACTATACCAAAACTATGACAGCATTATGGTGTGTCATACCGGACAAGAATTTTACAATGAATATGGACACAACAGGAATAATTACGATTTTTGCACAAACCGCCAATCCGGTTGGGAAAATAATGCCTGGATGAACGATGGCAATTGCTGGGGAAATATGAATCAAGGTTGGGGCAACAGCAATTGGGCAGGAACTGACCAATGGAACGCCTGGACCAATCACATGAATACCCAACACAATCAAAATGACAATCATTTTGGGGGATTTAATCCAAAAATGAATTCATGTATTTTCAAATTTACAATTCAGAACAATTCCAATTATTTTGAAGTATTTGAAGGAGTCAAGTAATTAAAGATGTGGGTAGTACAGCAATTGAAGTTGTAAAGATAAATCCCGTAAGGTTATTAAACATTTTTAGGTAAATTTGGGGTATAAAAGCACTGAATAATATTTGTCTCATAAATATTTGTAGGAATGGATAATAAAGAAATTGAACAAAAACTCGAATCGAAAAACGTCAAACCAACAGCCATGCGCACCCTGGTTTATAAAACACTTGCGGAAACCGGGAAAGCGCTGAGCCTGGCGGATTTGGAGCAACGATTTGAAAAAGTGGAGCGTTCAACCATTTTCAGGGCGCTTAAAACATTCGAGGAAAATTTCATTGTCCACCCTGTTGATGATGGTTCAGGCTCGGTTAAATATGCCGTTTGCGATGATGAATGTACCTGTAATATACATGACCTGCACGTTCATTTTTATTGTACCCGTTGCGGCAGAACACGTTGCATGAAAGAACTTCCAATTCCCAACATTAAACTGCCTGAAGGCTACACCTACGATAATGCGCAATTCATCATTAACGGGGTGTGCCCGCGCTGCGATTAAACTTTGCAATAGTGTTGCACTAACTTATTGGTAATTTTGATGTTGAAATTATTAGAATGTCTAACATTAAAAATTATTAATTATGAAAACTGGAAAATTTAAAATGGCTTTTTTACTTGCAGGATTGATTGTTTTTTCTGCATCGCAGGCAATGGCACAACCTCATTGTTGTAACTCAAACTGGTCGGTAAACGCTAATGCCCAATGGTGGAACAACAATACCCCGGCGGAATATGCCTTATCAGCCGAACAAATTACGGAAATCAATGAGCTACGTAAAAACAGTTACGAAAAAAAGCTCCCAATCGAAAATGAGCTTCGCAGTTTAAGGATGGAATACCAGGCAGCCAATTCAAATCCCAACCTGGATGTAAAAAAGGTGAAATCACTGAGAAGCACTATCCGCGATAAAGAAGAAAAGATTGAGGATATCAACCTGGAAACAAAAGTTCAGGTAAAAAAACTTCTTACTGAAAAGCAGCTTACCTACTTTAACAACAACAATTACAATTGGTGGGATATGTCGGAAAACTGCTGGTATGCCGGTAATATGGACATGAAATCACGCAGGCAAATGATGATGTCGCGCCGCAGCAATTGTTGGTAAACACCAGTTCGGTTTTTTAAAAAACAAGCGATAAAAAGAAAGGAGAATGTTATGATGGATGGATTTGGGTGTCACGGATGGGGAATGGGAATGGGCTGGTGGTGGGTTATAGGGCTCATTATCGTAATTGCCGTTGTTTGGATGGTTGTTAAAGGAATGAGTCAAAATAACCGCCCCGGCAACCTACCCGTAAGTAAGTCGGCGCTCGATATTTTAAAAGAGCGTTATGCCAAGGGAGAAATTGATAAACAAGAATTTGAAGAACGAAAAAAAAATTTAATGTAAAATAAAAAATCATGAAGTATTACATTGAAAAAACAACAGAGTACGGTTTCGATGAAGCCATTGAGAAAGTAACCGAAGAACTTAAAAAAGAAGGATTCGGGGTCTTGACAGAGATTGATGTGCAGGCCACATTGAAAAAGAAACTGGATGTCGATTTCAAAAAATACCAAATTTTAGGGGCTTGCAATCCGCCATTTGCACATAAAGCACTGCAGGCCGAAAACAAAATCGGAGCCATGCTTCCCTGCAATGTGATTGTGCAGGAACTGGATGATGGCAAAACAGAAGTAGCTGCCGTTGACCCGATGGCTTCGATGCTGGCGGTTGAAAATGACAAATTAGGGGAAATCGCCAACGAAATAAGGGCAAAACTTGAAAAGGTCATTGAAAACGTATAATACGGCCAGTATTTTAACCTAAAGTATTTAAAAAATCTTTGGAAATGAGAAAACAACTATTGTTATTAACCTTCGTACTTTTCTGGGTATTCACAGCGAATGCCCAGGAAGGCGAACGGTTAAAAGTAATCACAGGGGTACGTGTTAACCCTTTTGTAATGTACGATTTTGACGGTAACAGAACGGAAATAACACGTATCCATGCCGAATTGGGCGCCATGTTCAATAATAAAACCTACCTGTCGGTGGGATACACGCCCTTTGCCAACGCCATCTACAATTTCAACGAATACTGGTTTGTAGGGTTCGACAAAAAAATCCCGGTATCGTGGGTTTTGGCGGAAGAGTATATGATAGATGAAAATAAATTCATCGTACAGACCGGGCCCAATTTCAAATTAGGGAACGTGGGAAATGCGTTTGTATTTTTGTTTACCCCTGTTGATAATATTGACTGGGGCTTGAAAGTGGGCGCTTTTATTCCTTTAAATGTGGTTTTGCATAAAGATTAGTTCACATGTTCAAATCTGTATTTACCATCAGTAAAATGGACTGCCCTTCCGAAGAATCCCTTATCAGGATGAAGCTGGAAGGGATTTCATCCGTTAAAAACCTGGTTTTTGATATTGAAAACCGGAAGCTGGAGGTATATCATTCAGGCCCTGTGGATGAAATCCACCAGGCAATCAGCCAGCTAAAATTAGGTGACAAACTCGGAAATACTACCGAAACGGAATTACCGCCCGGTGCAGACGATTCACAACAGCTGAAAATACTCTGGTGGGTGCTGGGCATCAATTTTACCTTTTTCGTGGTGGAAATGACCACAGGCTGGATTTCGCACTCCATGGGACTTGTGGCCGATTCTCTGGACATGCTGGCTGATTCTATTGTTTACGGGCTCAGCCTTTTTGCAGTGGGTGCGGCCATTTCACGAAAGAAAAAAGTAGCCAAAATCAGCGGGTATTTCCAGATGGGGCTGGCTACGCTGGGTTTTGCCGAAGTGCTGCGACGTTTTTTCAGCACCAGCGAAACGCCCCTTTTTCAGTGGATGATTATTGTTTCCATCCTGGCGCTTGCCGGAAACCTGGTTTCGTTGTGGCTCATCAACAAAGCCAAAAGCAAAGAAGCGCACATGCAGGCCAGCGCTATCTTCACTTCAAATGATATTATTGTAAATGGCGGGGTTATCCTGGCCGGGGTGCTGGTGTATCTTCTAAACAGCAAATGGCCCGATTTGGTCATTGGTGGTATTGTTTTCACTTTTGTGATGCGCGGGGCAGTGAGGATTTTAAAACTTTCGAAGTAATCAATTATGGCACACGCGCATGAACATACTACGCAAAAAAGTTACGGAAAAGCTTTTTCTATTGGCATCGGTTTAAACATCACCTTTGTAGCCGTTGAAACATTTTATGGTTAATTAGCCAACTCATCAGCACTATTAGCCGATGCAGGCCACAACGCCAGCGACGTTTTGAGTTTGATTTTTGCCTGGGCTGCAATCAGGCTCGCTTCCATAAAACCCAAAGGAAAATACACTTACGGATTGCGCAAAACAACAATTCTTGTATCGATACTCAATGCGCTATTGCTTTTTGGAGCAGTAATAGCCATTGGCTGGGATGCTGTAGGAAAATTCAAAAATCCTGAACCTGTGGCAGGTACACAGGTAATGATTGTTGCCGGGATAGGTGTGGTAATAAATACCATTACGGCATTGCTGTTTATGAAAGGCCAAAAAGACGACCTGAACATCAAAGGGGCATTCCTGCACATGGCTGCCGATGCCGGGGTATCGTTGGGAGTGGTTGTTGCCGGGCTATTGATTAACCTCACCGGAATTCAATGGATTGACGCGGTAATGAGTTTTATTATCATTCTGGTCATCCTTTGGGGCACATGGCGCTTGTTTACCGATTCCATTGATTTAGCGCTGGATGCAGTACCCAAACAAATAAAACTTGATAAAGTACGCAACTTTCTTTTATCCGAAAATGGGGTTGAAGATATACACGATTTACACGTTTGGGCAATGAGCACAACAAAGGTGGCACTGACAGCCCACCTAATAATTCCGGATGGAATTGATGACAATTTTATAAGCGATTTACAACATGAACTCGAACACGAGTTTGGTATCAACCATACAACACTTCAAATCGAAAATAAAAGCATAGAAGAAAATTGTGAAATAGATTGCTAAATCTGGCTTATGGAAATAAAACATAAATCAACAATCACTTGCCCCGACTGCGGATACCAAAAAGAAGAAACAATGCACGAGGGTTCCTGTCAGTTCTTTTATGAGTGTGAAAAGTGTAAATCTGTCTTGAGACCAAAGAAAGGTGATTGTTGTGTATATTGTTCGTTTGGCTCTGTAAAATGCCCTTCAATTCAAAAAGAAAACAGTTGCTGTTGAACGCTTATTTTTTATTCGTTTAACTAGTGGCAAGGTTGTGAAAAACAATTCATTATCCAACATCTGCAAAGGAGTGAAATTTATCAACGCCTAAAAATACTTTCTGAAAAAACAAAATCGATTTTGGCAAAAAAAGAATTAAATATCCTATTTTTGCACCTGTGAAAAATAAAATTTATGCCATATCACTCTTGCTATCATTTTTGGTAGTGTTAAGTCATGAGATGATTCTCCATCATCATCATGATGATATGGTGGAAGGTTTATTGAGTAAACAAAGTATAGTTGATTTCCCTGTTGAAAAAAGTAACGAAGGGAATTCTGCCGATGAACACAATCATCCCTTTCCTCTTCACCATCATATTTCGGCAACCAGTGATTTTGTTTATGCAAGGACAAACCTTCATAAGTCAAATTCATTTAAAAAAATCACCACATTATTTGTGGTGTTACTTGTGTTCCAGAATGATTATTTTGAACCTCCCTGCTCGAAAAGTCAATATTATAGAAGGGAACAGATTATATTAAATTCCCTCTTTGCCCCGGAAGCCAATGCTTTACGGGGGCCTCCTTCTATTGTTTAAATTTTACAGTTTCTTAATGAATGCATGCGATAACTGTTTTATCGTCCATGATTTATATGCATTCATTCAATCAGTTTTTTTTAAATTTAAATAATATTTTCAATGAAAATCAAGATATTTTTATTTGCAGTACTTGCGATATTTTTAGCAAGTTGCAATACCAACCATAACCATGAAATCGAAGAACCGCATCATGACGAGGTTAAAATCCAGTTAACTGCTTACAGCAACGAATTTGAACTTTTTGCCGAAGCCGACCCGTTTACGGTAGGCCAATCCTCCGAAATTTTGTCGCATTTTTCTCATTTACCAAGTTTTAAAGCATTGGAAAGTGGAAGCATGACCATCCGCCTGATTGTAAATGGCAAAGAAACAAGGCAAACATTGGAGAAACCAACACGAAAAGGCATTTACAAATTTGAATTAAAACCTGAAACTTCAGGAAAAGGTCAATTGGTTTTTGATATAGTAACAGAAAAAGGAAACTTTCAATTAACAGTTCCCGAAGTAGAGGTTTTTGCGGATGACCATGATGCCATTCATGCGGGAGAAGATATTGTTGTTTCGTCAACCAATGCCACGGTATTTACTAAGGAGCAATCGTGGAAAATTGATTTTGCAACGGCACATCCAAAAACAGAACCATTCGGCCAGGTCATCAGGACTACTGCCCGGGTTGAATCTGCCCAGGGTGACGAAACGCTTATTTCTGCGAAAACAAACGGCATTGTCAAGCTTTCTGCCAACAATATATTGGAAGGGAAACCCGTATCGAATGGACAGGTCCTGTTTTCAATCTCCGGAAGTGAATTAGCAAATAATAATTCTGCAACCCGTTTTTCGGAAGCCCAAAACAATTACGAAAAGGCAAAAGCCGATTATGAAAGGTTGGCAGAATTGGCAAAAGACAAAATTGTTTCGGAAAAAGAGCTGCTCAACGCGAAAAATCAATTCGAGAACGCGAAAGTGATTTATGATAATCTGAACAAAAACTTCAATCCATCGGGGCAAAATGTGGCCAGCACAATGACCGGCTACGTAAAACAGGTTTTTGTGCAAAACGGGCAATATGTAGAAGCCGGACAACCCATTGTGATTATCTCACAAAATAAAACGCTTTTGCTGCGGACAGAAGTCCAACGAAAATTCGCACCAATCCTGGGTACGATTAATTCGGCGAACATTCACACGCTTCATGATAATCAGACCTATTCTCTTGAAGAATTAAACGGCAAAATGGTGTCGGTTGGCAGAAATACCAACAGCGATAATTATTTAATCCCATTGAGTTTGCAGATTGACAATAAAGGCACTTTTGTACCAGGTGGTTTCGTAGAGTTATTCCTAAAAACACTAACAAACGCACAAGCACTGACAATACCTAACTCAGCGTTACTGGAAGAACAGGGAAATTATTTTGTTTTTGTACAAATTACACCGGAGCTCTTTGAAAAAAGGGAGGTAAAGACAGGCGCAACTGATGGCTTAAAAACTGAAATTCTTCAAGGACTTTCTCAGGATGAACGCCTTGTAACCACTGGAGCAATTCTGGTGAAACTTGCACAGGCTACAGGTACTTTAGACGCTGAATCAGGTCACAATCATTAAACAATAAGGCTATGTTAAATAATATTATAAAATTTTCACTTAATAATAAGTATTTGGTAATACTTGCTTCTGTTGTTTTGGTGGTTTTCGGGGTAAGGACTGCCACAAACATGGACGTGGACGTATTTCCCGACCTCACCGCACCAACGGTTGTTGTAATGACCGATGCACATGGTATGGCTTCGGAAGAAGTGGAACGTTTGGTTAGTTTTCCTATTGAAACAGCCGTAAACGGAGCCACCGGTATTCGAAGGGTGCGTTCGGCTTCATCGCAGGGTTTTTCTTTTGTATGGGCCGAATTTGATTGGGGAACCGATATTTACAAGGCCCGCCAGATTGTAAGCGAAAAACTAATTGCCGTTTCATCGCTTATGCCTTTGGGCGTTGGACAACCTATGCTCGCCCCGCAATCCAGCATTATGGGCGAAATCTTCTTTGTGGGCTTACAGGCCGACAGCACCAGCATGATGGAATTGCGCACCATTGCCGAATGGAATGTAAAACCACTAATATTGGCTACCGGCGGGGTTTCTCAGGTAACAATTATTGGAGGCGATTACAAACAATACCAGATATTGGCAGACCCACAAAAAATGAAATATTATGATGTTTCATTGATGGAATTGGCTAATGTTAGTAAGGGGATTAGCAATAATTCTTCAGGTAGCGCCATTCGACAATATGGAAACGAATTTGTTGTTCGCGGGATTGCCCGGACCTCGGATTTGGAAGCACTGGGCAATTCATATATAAAGTCAAGAAACGGGAAACCTGTAAGGGTTCGCGATGTGGCAGAAGTGAAAATCGGAGGCGCTGTAAAAATGGGGCATGCTTCTGAAAATGCAACACCGGCGATTATTATTTCCATATCGAAGCAACCCAACACAAACACCCTCGATGTTACGGAACGAATTGAAGAAAACCTGGCCGTCCTTCAGAAAACCCTTCCGGCAGACATTCGAATGGACACGAAGATTTTTCGCCAGGCCGATTTTATTGAAACTTCGGTGAGCAACGTACAACGTGCATTAATTGAAGGAGGAATTTTTGTTGTTATCATTCTTTTCCTTTTTCTGGGTAGTTTTCGCACTACAATAATTTCCCTGCTTGCCATTCCCTTATCGCTGCTTGGCGCTATTTTAGTTCTCAATGCTTTGGGTTTAAACATTAACACCATGAGTTTGGGAGGAATGGCGATTGCAATTGGTTCGCTGGTTGACGATGCCATTATTGATGTGGAGAATGTTTACAAGCGCTTGCGGCAAAATCAACAAAAACCAAAAGCAGGAAGGCAATCATCGTTTACCGTTGTATTTGAGGCTTCAAAAGAAATAAGGTCATCCATCCTAAATGCGACGTTAATTATAATGGTAGCATTTTTACCACTGTTTTTTCTATCGGGCATGGAAGGCCGGATGCTGCAACCTCTGGGTATATCATTTATTGTTTCTTTGTTTGTGTCGCTGATAGTGGCCATGACCCTGACCCCGCTGTTGACAAAGTTGCTGCTGACCAACGAAAAATATCTTGCCAAAAATGAAAAAGAAAAATGGTTGGTACGTAAACTTTCATACCATTATGAGAAAGCGCTTTCCTGGTCGTTGAATCACAAAAGCCTTGTTATCCTTTCCACACTTGCCATGTTTATTGTTTCACTTTTTGTATTTTCTTCAATGGGACGTAGCTTTTTACCAGAGTTCAACGAAGGTTCCCTTACTTTATCGGTAGTAACCCAACCCGGAACTTCATTGGAAGAAAGCAACCGCCTGGGCAATTTGGTAGAAACTGAATTATTAACGATTGATGAAATAGAAAGCACCGCGAGAAGGACAGGCCGGGGGGAATTGGACGAACACTCGCAAACGGTGAACAGTGCGGAAATAGATGCAAATTTTAGACTGGATGAACGCAGCCGCGAGGAGTTTATGGCAGATGTTCGGGAAACAATTGCCCGTATTCCAGGTATTGCAGCAACAGTGGGGCAACCGCTCGGGCACCGCATCGACCACATGCTTTCGGGCACAAGGGCAAACATTGCCATTAAGATTTTTGGCACCGATTTGAATAAAATGTTCACACTCGGTAACCAGATTAAAAGTTCAATTGTGGACATCGAGGGTTTGGTGGACGTAAATGTTGACCAGCAGATTGAGATACCACAACTTCAGATTAAAGCCAACCGCGAGATGTTGGCATATTACGGAATTACTGTAGAGCAATTCAATGCGTTTGTTGATGTTGCCTTCGGAAGCGAAAAACTGGCAGATATTTATGAAGGCCAGCGACGCTTCGATTTGGTGTTGCGGCTGAATAAAAATTACACGGAAACAATAGAAGGTGTACGTTCGGCTTTAATTGATACACACGATGGTAAAAAAGTGCCATTGGAAGAGGTTGCAGAAATTATTTCTGTTTCCGGGCCAAGTTCCATCAGCAGGGAAAATGTACAGCGCAAGGTTGTTATTGCCGCAAACGTGGCAGGCAGGGATTTGCGTGGAGTGGTTGAAGATATACAGGCGAGGGTAAATGAGAACATTGAATTTCCCGAAGGATATCGCGTAGAATACGGCGGACAGTTTGAAAGTGAGGCAAAAGCATCGAGAACCTTGTTGTTTACTTCCATTCTTGCAATATTAATTATTTTCCTTTTACTGTTTCAGGAATTCAGAAATTTCAAACTTGCAGGTATCATATTGCTCAACCTGCCCCTGGCATTGATTGGCGGTGTATTTGCAATCTATTTTACATCAGGCGTTTTAAGCATTCCAGCAATTATCGGCTTTATAACACTTTTTGGTATTGCAACCCGAAACGGAATCCTGCTGATTTCAAACTATCAACGGCTTCAGGCGAAAGGAACATCCTTAAATGAAACTGTCATAAATGGCTCATCCGACCGTTTGAACGCTATTTTAATGACTGCTCTTACAGCAGCCCTTGCATTAATACCATTGGCTATGAAGGGTGACTTGCCTGGCAACGAAATTCAAAGCCCGATGGCGCAGGTAATTTTAGGCGGTTTACTTACCTCCACCTTGCTTAATATATTTATCGTTCCCATAGTTTATAGCATTCTAAATAACCGTGGAATCATTAAAACGAAAAATTCATGAAGAAAATAGTTATAGCGATAATTAGTGTTATCGTGTCCAATTCATCTCTTTTCTCTCAGAACCCTATTGAAAGTGTTCTCAATGAGATTGAAAAGAACAATACAACACTGACAGCCCTTCAAAAAAGAGTGGAGGCTGAGCAAATAGGAAATAAAACCGGAATATATCTGCAAAACCCTGAAGTCGCATTCAACTATGTGTGGGGAACTCCTTCTACAATTGGTAACCGAACAGATTTTAGCGCCATCCAAACATTTGATTTTCCGACGGCTTACAAGTATAAAAAGGAGATTTCCAACATAAAAAATGAACAGGTAGCGCTTGAATACCAAAAACAGCGAAAAGACTTGTTGCTGGAAGCCCGTTTAATCACCTACGATTTGGTTTTTACCAATGCGTTGTTATTGGAACTTTCAAAGAGACTCAACCATGCGCAAAGTATTGCCAGCTCGTATAAATCCAAATTCGATATTGGGGAAACCAATATTCGGGAATACAACAAAGCGCAATTAAACTTGCTGAATTTAAGTAAAGAAATGGAATCGCTCAACGTAAAAAGAGATGCTTTGCTGGGTGAGTTGACCCGCTTAAACGGAGGTATCCCCATTGAATTTACGGCAAGTGAGTTTGCAACCACGCCAATCCCTGCCGATTTTGAACAGTGGTACGCTCAAGCCGAACAAAGTAACCCGCTGTTGAATTGGTTGAAAAAGGAGATGGAATCTACCGAAAAACAAGTTGGTTTGAACCGGGCTATGAGCTTGCCTAAATTAAAAGCAGGTTATATGAGCGAAAACGTTATTGGACAAAAATTCCAGGGCATTACGCTTGGTTTATCAATCCCTTTATGGGAAAACAAAAACCAAGTGAAATATGCCGAAGCTAATGCCGCTGCAATTGAAAAAACGGCAAACGACCAAAAAGTGCAGTTTTACAATCGGTTAAAACTTTTGCATGCAAAAGCAATCGGGCTTCAGAATAATGCAAGCGATTATAAATCGAGACTAAAAACTTTTGACAGTTCAGAATTACTAAAAAAAGCACTGGACAAAGGGGAAATTTCACTGATTGATTATATTCTTGAACTTTCGATATATTACGAAAGTGTAAACAAATTGCTCCGGTCAGAACTGGAAATGAACAAAACGTTGGCAAAATTAAATCAATATTTATGACAGAAATTAAATCCAAACATGAAAGCAAAACCATGTGGGTAGTCTTGTTGACCGCCATCACAATGGTTGTTGAAATCGTTTTTGGTTTGACAACAAAATCAATGGCTTTATTGGCCGATGGCATTCACATGGGTTCCCATGTGTTGGCCATTGGGCTTAGTTGGGTTGCCTATGTCATTGTTCGTAAAGTATCCAGAAGTGAGAAATTCAAAGGCAATTCCGATAAAATCCTTTCCTTATCGGGCTACAGCAGCGGTTTGATGTTATTGATTTTTGCCATTGTAATACTGATTGAAGCTATTCAGCGTTTTTACAATCCGGAGGATATTGTTTATAAAGAAGCCATATTGGTTGCCATAATAGGACTGGTTGTAAACATAGCAAGTGCATTTCTTTTACACCACGACCATAAGCATTCCGACCATAACATACGAGCAGCCTATCTCCATGTTATCGCTGATGCCTTAACAAGCCTATCTGCAATTTTGGGATTAATTGCAGCAATGATATGGGATATTCCTTTTATGGACACTATTGCTGCAACAATTAGCTCCTTTGTAATTGTCAAATGGTCGATTGGCTTATTGAAGGATTCTGGAAAAGTATTGTTGGATATAGAACATGAACATCACCATGGACACAGTCATTAAAATTGTTTCCAACAAATGAGTAGTAAAAGAACCAGCCCTATTTGTAAGCACATTGGCAAAGCCCCACTAGCCAACATTAAATTTAAAGCTTTTATCTAACAGTCGGTTTCGCAGCCATCCTGCCAATTCCTCCAATTTGCCATGAATACTTGCCATACGGAAGTAGTTGAGCCAGCCTTGGGATACTTCTTTGAACTTTTCGATGGACAGGTAGACCCCCCTTTTTAATGGGTTGTTTTGATTGATTTTGGATGGTCAAAAACCTTTACCTCAAAGAACAATTTGTAGAGGCGGGCAGGCTAAAGGCAAGTGTCGCCAGGGCGTGGAGCGAAGCGGAACAAACAGGCGACTCTTGCCGTGGGGTGCAACCCGGCTTCGGCGTGAAGGTGAGCGAAAAAGCGACTGGTTTCGAGCGCGATAGCGAACGGATAAAGGAAGCGGTTTCGCGAGGCTGAGCGATGGTGCCGGGGCACAGGAAGAACCTTATAAAAAGCTATTGTACACCTTAAGAAATCAGGATTATTACCTGATCAAACCGGAAAGTTGCCTGCGAAGGGATCGCGTAACGGTTAGTCAGGCCTTTGCCTGGTGCCGGAAGCGAAAACGAAGCAGGCGTCTTTCATTTTAACCGAGGCTTGTTCGCGCCATGGCGGAGCCAACGGCGCGAACAGGCCGCAGGATCACCTACCAAATCAAGTCAACAGCGTTTATCTTTGGCATCCTTGTCAAAAGCCACCAGGTTAAACATTTCCCTCATCCGGGAGCGGATCCGGTTTCCATAAATCGATTCCAGCTCGGAGGCGGAAAGGTTGGTCGTCAGATGCGTCAACATGCGTTTGGAAACAAACAAGTCGTAACGGGCCAACAGAATTTCCGCCATTACGTTACACTCGTTCCCGAAATGCTTTGGGGTTTGCTCCAATCCCAGGTCGTCAAAACAATACACTTTGGGAACAGGCAGTCCACCGAGTCGAAAATACGATCCTTTGCTGTAGTGGTTGATCACCGAGTAACCGTCTTTCTCAAACTCAAAGCTGATTTCCCGGGTGGGCTTGACCAGAAATTGCTTCTCCCGTGGGCAGAAATAGCTGATCAGCCTGGCCAGGGAACTTTTTCCACAGCCGATTGGCCCAGAGATCAGCAGTCCTTTCCGAAGGCTAAGGCCGTGCTTTTCCGTATTTTCCTTGTCACCGATGGCATACACCAACAGTTTGTAGATCAGGGGCAGATCACCGGGATCAATGGCAAAATTCTCCCCGAAAAGCATTTTCCCTTTTTCTTCCATCCAGAGCACACTTCTCTGAAAATTGAAGTTGAACACGCCACCCTGAAGTTCTGCAATTTGGTCATAAGGGCTCCGAATAATCCTTGTTGGTTGCGACACTGAACCGGCCTGCGCCGATTTGATTGAATGGTCTTTCATGGCTGTTATTTTTTTTACTGTTTGACATCCATTTCCGGGCAAGGGCTTGCCAGGAAACAATTCGCTGGTCATTCCCGGTCTTCCATCCCAGGGACAGGTACCGGGCATAAAATTGTTGGGCATCTTTCTGCGGAAAGCGGTTTTGCTGAAAGAAAAATGACACCTCCGAAAAATCTGGAATTCCGGATTCTTCTTCCGTTTTTGGATTCTTTCCCCGATCCCGTTTTTGCATGTTCACTTTTTCTTGTTGATTTTCACTTCTAAGATTTTCAACCCTCTTTTGATTCTCTTCTTCTTTATTCTTGTTTATATTCTTTATATTCTTTATAAGAGGTGTATCACTTGCTGTCTCAGTTGCGGTATCAGATTCAGTACCGGCAGGATCATTTTTACGATTACCAGTATCGGTTGCCGTATCAGTTCTGCGACCGGAAGCGATACCGGTATCAGCTGTAGTACTGCCTGGAGTATCATTTTTGATATTGCATGAAGTACCGGAATTTCTGGAAGTATCATCTCCGGTACCTGTTGCAGTATTCGATTGAATACCGGTATCATTTGCTGTATTCCCTGCGGTATCGTTTTTGAGATCGCCTGAAGTACCGGTATCACCAGTCGTCTTTGTTCCTGTATCACGTGCAGTCTCAGATTTGATACCGGAGGAATTACCTGCATACGGAAATTGACTTTCACGATCACTTCCGGTTGTATCACTTGTGGTACCGGTATCAGATTCAGTATCAGAAAATGAATCATTCATCGTATCAAGCCGGATACAACTCACCTCGCTGCCGCGGTGCAGGTTGGAGGATGCTTTGTAGTGGATATAGCCCCAGTCAGCCAGTTCTTTCATGCACCGGGCATAGGTGTTGGCCGAACCGATCCGGGCTAGGTCCATCATCTCCGCCCGTGAAATTGCAAACCGCTCGCTGAACCGGCAGGCATTCCATTGCCGGAACAGCGCGAGATACAGGCTGATGTGGTAGGCTGTCAGCCGTCCATCGCCGGAAACCCGTTCAAAAAAAGCATTCAGATGGGTGATGTAATTCATCGGAATCGATCAAAAGAGGACAATTTTTTCTGCTGGTTTTCTTTCATCATCTTTTTGATGTCTTCGTAGTCATAAAACATCGAGCCGTGAATCTTGGTATAGGGCAAGGTTCCGTTTACGCGAAGGTTCTGAAGCGTACCAGGCGAGATACCCAGCAGTTCCCTCACTTCATAGGATTTGAGCCATTTTTTGGCTGGTTGCCCGTGGTGCTCCTTGAGCATTGTCTTTAACTCCTGCAGGAGCTCAATCTTAAATTCCCGCAAATCATCGGTGGTTACAATTTCTGTTGGCATAACATTTTAATTTTAAATGGTTCAATTTCATTAGTCGTTTCTCACGCTCGGCAAAGCTCAAACAAGTTTGGCTTTGCTCTCGCTCAATCGAAACGTTCAATTTTGAATAATCCCAAAATTGCAGCCTTTCAAGTAAAATTATACCCCACCTAAACCCACGTGGGTATTTATATGGTTAAGTATTTATTGGGTATCCCCCACTCTCTCTGGTTATTTAAGCCGGTGATTGATCCTTCGGCGCAATACGGCCACCAAGTGTGAAAGGTATTTGACAGGATCGGACCTTTTCTCCAACTCACTTTGGGTGTCGTAAATTCCCTTTTGCAGGCCGATATTAAACATCCATTCGAACCCTTGAACCAGGTCTTTGATTTTTGCTTTGCCATCGTTGACAGAACCAGCCAGGTAAATCGAATATATCAGCTCATATATTTCAATCTTGTCCCCCGTCCATCTCAGGGATGATTTGGGTAAGTTTCGTTCCGGGTGATCCAGTTTCTCCATTTCGTTCTTCATGTATTCAAGTAATAGCTCGTTGGCCATGATGTTGGAAAAGGTATGATCATGCCAGGTGAAGAAATCTTCGTCCATGAGCGAAAGGATGCCTTCCACTTCCAGCGGGATTGCTTCATGATTCCGTAAAAAGTACTTTTCATCCAGATGACTGTGATCGCATCGGTAGTATTGAACAATTCCACGGTTCTGTTTCATATACTTCAGAATCTTATTTTGCTCCCGCTGAAGATATTTTTTCTGTCTTCTGTTACCAAGCTCCAAACGCATGCTTTCCATTCCAAAGACCTTTTGGTAATAGATGAGCTTGCTGGAGACCGATGGTTTGATCTCCTTAAAAAAGCGGATTTCCGATTCCTGATCCGGGAAACCCCGGGCAAGAACCATCCGCCTCAAATTGACCAGGGCCAGCTTACATCTTCGGATGGCCAACCTGGCGGTGTTCAACACATGATCAGAAGTCATAGCTACTTACATCTTCGGATGGCCAACCTGGCGGTGTTCAACACATGATCAGAAGTCATAGCTAGTTGCTCCAAATCTTCTTCCAACTCGATGATAATGTGGGAATATTCTTCCATACTAAAAGAATGCTGAATGAATTTAAATACCGGAAATAAGAATCAAATCATTTCGATCTGACGGTCATGGCCTGTGTCAGCTCAAATGCCGTTTCTGAAATGATTTTGTAGAAGGGAGGACGTTCAGTCTGTAACTGAAATTAATTGAGATTGTATCGTTTCTGCGTAATTTTATCCTTTGGATTATTTGTTTGGCACTACCAGCAGAAAACTTGAGAATGACCCAATAGCTTTGCTATTAAAACAAAGGAATAGAAAAACAGAAAAGCAGTGGTACAGCTGCGAGTGACCTATCAATTTCAATAAAAAACACGTTGATTTATAGGACCTTACCTGTGATCACTCATCATATGATAACCTATAGACTTATATTTTTACAGGATTTCAACTACAAAGAATGGATATAAATTATTAAATTTACAGTCAATTTATTGGTGTTATGAACTTAGAAAGCAGGAAATTAAATCTTATTAACTGGATATCTTCTCTTCAGGAAGATGAAGTCCTGAGTAAGCTTGAAAAAATACAAGAACAAAAAGCTGACTGGTGGAATCAGATCAGCGAGGAGGATAAAACAGCTATAAATGAAGGGTTAGGTCAGCTTGATCAGGGCGAATTCTTAACCCGTGATCAGGTAAAAACTAAAATTAAAGAAAGATTTAATTTTTAAGGAATGTCCTATCCCGTTCGATACTCCACCCGTGCCTATACTGAATACGAAGAGATCCTTGAATATGTATTTGAAAATTTTGGTGCAAATGTAGCTGCCAAGATTGATCGTTATTTTGAGGAAATGATCGACCACATAGCAGTAAATCCCTACCTGTACCCCTATTCAAACAAGAAAAAGAATTTAAGACGCTGTGTCATTAGCTCGCAAACAACATTATATTACCGTTTTAATGGAGAATATGTTGAGCTGGCTAGCTTTAGGGGAAACCGGATGAATCCGGAAACACTTAGCCTATAACGCACCTCTCTTTCGAGCGAATTAATCTTTGACAGCCGTTTTTGACGAAGGCTCCACCTATTGTATAAACTTTCATTTCCCGGAGACTGTTTTACTCTAAGAATCTTAATCCGGAGGTCGTTATGTGTTATGATTTTAAAGCTCAACTCATCACCCAGCTAAAACGGGCCCGTCACCACCGGGACAAGGAAGCGGTGCGGATATTAACCGAACGATTACTCAAGCTCGGGGTGAAGGATCTGCACCATACCACGGGATTTGACCATCCTGCCGTATTGATTTACACCAAAGATCAACCTCATGACCCGGTTGTGGCCCGATGGGGATTTGTGCCGGAAAGCACGAAGGATAAAGACAAACAGCTGCAGGTATGGAACAAAACCCTAAATGCCCGTGGTGAGGACATGTTTGAAACCTGGTCGTATACGTATTCGGCGCGGGCAAAACGCTGCCTGATTTGTATTGATGGATTTTTTGAACACTATCATTTGAAAGGGAAAACTTACCCTTACTATATTCACCGGGCCGACGGCGAGCCCATGGCCCTTGGAGGCCTTTGGTCGGAATGGGAGGACAAAGAAACGGGTGAAAAACTAACCACCTTTTCGATTGTCACCGCCCGTGGCAACGACCTGCTTGCCCGGATTCACAATAATCCGAAGCTGGAAGGCCCCCGGATGCCGCTCATTCTTCCGGAAGATGCCATTGACACCTGGTTCACTGAAAATGTGGAATCGGAGGCAGAGAAAGAAAAGATCCTTGGCCTTGTGAAACCCTACACCGCAACAGAACTGAAAGCGCATACCGTGCGCAGGCTCCGTGGAAAAGAAGCCGTTGGAAATAACCCGATTTCAGATCAGGAATTTCGTTATCCGGAGCTGGATCCAACACCTGACCAGGGAACGTTATTTTAACCAATCAACTTGCATCCGGCTTCCTCATAAACTGGTGAACTCCCTTTTTTTCGATATGCCCGGAAGCCAACCCATTTTAAAACAGTGGTGAACTCAGGTAATTTTGTGTACTGCACCAGGCCGGAAGCTTACGTATAACAAAAGCGGTTGCTTTAATGGGATTGCCGTGGCTACAAGGTCAGAATTACAAATCCTGACCGGCCACCTTGATCAATATTGTTGCAAATCCTGAAGAGCGGGGGTTTTAATAGATAGTTTTTTTCACATTTTCAAGTTCTTCTATAAAAACATTCATATTAGAAGATGGATTATCCAGGAGACTTAGTTTTTTTGCTCGTTCACACGCTTTAGTACAATTTTCTGACAATCTAATTTCAAGTTGAGCATCAATAGCTCCTTTTTTGTAGGTATTTCTGTTCCTATTGCTCAATTCCCGAATACAATTAGCCGTTGTTATGTGTGCTGTCTGAGTTTTATAGTGAAGCAAGAACCACAATTCAATAGACGGATTTGATGCTATCAATATCGTAGATTTTATGGATTTAAGTTTTTCTAAAACTTGTATTACATCCGCATCATACATCAAAAAATCCTTGTCTTTGTCATGAGTGGGTTTGCCTTGCTTGCTATTTTTAATTATTCGTTGTGTTATTTTATTCCCGACTATTTTAGATACGATTTCAATCGGAATTCTATATTTTGAACGCAGTAAACAAACGTATGCTTCTTCTGTTTCCCCTTCGCAAAACACCCAAAAATGAGGGTTTATTTTTTTCCCTTTTGATGCATTTCTTTTACTGGCCATCGAACAATGATTTAATTTTTTCATTCGAATCATTCATGAAAGGAATTGCATCAAAACGACCTTGCAGATATGCCTTTTCTAAATCCATTGTGTCTCGAAAATCGCTGTAATCGTAAAGCGAATACAAATCAGTTGATCCATCTTGATTTTTATTTGCGAAAAAGATTTGGTCCTTTCTTACATTCTTCAAATTCAAAAAGCGGGTATTGTGGGTTGTGCATAATAATTGAGCACGGATGCCTGTTCTAAATATATTAAATAGATATTCGATTATTTTTGGATGCAAACTATCTTCTATTTCATCAATTAAAAGAACCTTATTGTGTTTTACTACATCTAGAATTGTAAGCATTATGAAAAATAACTTAATAGTTCCTTGCGATTCTTCTGTAAGGAAATCAAAAGCTGTTGATGGGGAAGCTTTGTGAAACGTTCTTATTTGTAAATAATCTTGAACAACATCTTCAACAGTTAATGTCATGGTTTGTGCATCGGCTTTATAATGCTTACCGGCTTTTTTTAATACTTTAATTTTCACATCAATAATATCACTGTCTGCAATTTTGATAGCCTCAATTAGTTGTTTTCTGTTTTGGTTCGAAAGCGTTTCAATAGCTGAAGCTCCAAATCCCACATAATCCAATATAAACTGACTATGAAAATAATTAAAAATTTCTTTTCCAATCTCTCTATCCATTTGACTGGCACGAGAAATATATAGAGTTTTTTCAGAAGTGTTTTCAGCCACATCCATTGGACGTTTTATCTGGTCTCCAAAACTGTATTTCTCTTTTTTTGCTTTTCCCAAACGCTCATCGCGGGTAAAAATTTCTTTTATTCTGCCTTTGGGATAGAAATATAAACTTTCAGAAATGATTTTTTGTTGTGTTAAAGAATACGAATATTCATATTCTATGCCTTTACTTACAAATCGAATAAAATAAGTACTGGGTTTACCACTATAACCATTAAACTTAAAGGGTTGAAAATTATAAATCGTATTTTCATTGTGTTGGTGAGATTCAAATACTAAAGCATTACAAAACCGAATAGCTTTTATAATATTACTTTTACCAGAGGCATTTGCACCATAAATAGCTATCGTCTTCAAAATGGGGGTTTTATTAAAATCAAACAAATTATTGCTGAGTGCTCTGGCATTTGCTGATTTTATATTCGCAGCTCTAAAATCAAGAACTATTTCATCCTTAATAGAGAAAAAATTACCAATCCTAATTTCTAACACCATTTTAACATTCGTATTTGTAATTATTTTACAAATATAGATAATAAAATGATTAAAATACATAGAACTCCCTTTTTTAATCTTCATTTCATAATACACCTCACAATCAACTATTTAACATCACCTGTCATTCTTTGCCTTGTTTCGTTAAGGGGATCCTGACAGCCCTCTCAATAACTACTGCTGACCAATGTACAAACTGTGAGCAGACCGCAAGCACCCTCTGCATCAACCCGCATCCCTAAAAATTCTGGAATTACCAAGACTGGAATGCCTTCCACAACGTCAACGCAAATTCCCCAAAAAACCAAGGGTTGATCCTTCGTCGATCTACCGCTCATCTATACTCACGCCTCCATGGGGGGGCCAGGTCATTGGCAGGTTTCTTTTGGAACCCCAGGAAACCAACCCATTTTAAAACATTGGTGAACTCATGCAATTTTGTAACCTGCACCAGGCCGGAAGCTTACGTATAACAAAGGCGGTTGCTTTAATGGGATTGCCGTGGCTACAAGGTCAGAATTACAAATCCTGACCGGCCACCTTGATCAATGTTGGTACAAATCCAGAAAAACAGATTATCCACATAGCCTGCGTTTCCTTTTGGTGACTACCAAATCACCAGTTAAGAGATTTATTTTAGCAATTTTCGGCTTTCAACATCCTGGAGTATGCCCATTTGTTGGATGGCTATTTGATTTAGTTTGATTAACCGCTCTTTCTGAGGAACTTTTTCATTAATAAATCCAGCATTCAGGTTTTCCATGTTTGACCGGCAAATCAACTCATTGATTGAAGCGTAATCCCTAATATTTCCTTTCAAGTCCGTATTTTTCTCACGCCATTGCTTTGCAGTCATACCAAACAGGGCGACATTCAAAACATCCGCTTCGTTGGCGTAGATTATTGAAGTTTGGGCCGGTGAAAGTTCCTGTGGTATAAGATTCTGCTTGATGGCATCGGTATGGATATGGTAATTCAACTTTGCCAGTTCACGTTTTGCTGTCCAGCCAAGTTGCTTTTGTTCTTCCTCCTTAAGCCGTTGAAACTCATTGATCAAATATAACTTGAAGGGGACACTGATTGCTGAACCAAATTCGAATGCAATATCTTTATGGGCATAAGTACCGCCATATTTGCCTTTTTTAACGATTATCCCAACAGCATTTGTTTTTTCAATCCATTCAGAAACACTTAAAACAAAACTTGGCAAACCAGCTTGCGTTTTAAAGTGGTCAAATTCGACCACTTTAAAACAAGGATTATTGATTTGCTCCCATGTACCTAAAAACTCCAACGTGTATCTGTTTCTTAACCAATTTTTTATTACATCGGCGGCACGACTTGCACTTCCTTTCGCATTTGCCATATCGGTAAGTGAAATGTAGTCCTGCTCAGCCACTGAGATAATGGTAATCTCTTAGTCTTTTACATTGATTTTTGCTATAACCAGTTCTATTTTGTCCTGTATAATTTAGTATCACAGAGCCTGACAGCCCTCTCAATATTTATTGCCCATAAATGTACAAGTTTAACAAAGATCGAAAGGCATCGCCATCCCCCCAAATCTCTCAAAGTTCTCCGAACATTTTGGAGAAACTATGAAAGTGGATACAGCAGTTTTACAGGAGACAAGACTGGGTTTGCCGGATGCTTACATTAGTTGCAATTGCCTGAACCGATCCATTCAAATTCTTCTTTTATCATAACTGTTGCTCCCGTAACTGGGAACTCAATTAACCCCTGATTTATATTTTTACCAGCTCCCTTAATCTGGATTGCAATACAGAACGGAAAGCGAGGGATGACCGATTGCAGAATAGCGATCCTTTTCTCTTTCGACATATTCAAAGGTGCAGGGAATCCGACACCCGAAATTTTATAACAATCAATAAATTAGGGGTCGATAAAGGCGAGTCCAACTCCGACCGCACCAATCGGAAGGACACTCAACCCGCCTACTGCTATCGAAACTCCAATGACCCACTGCACTCCCTTACCCCCGTCAAAGCTAAACAAGCGATTCATAAAACTTTGTTTATCTTCGACAATTGCATCTACTTTCTGAGGAAGCTGCAGTGATACAATATAGTCACCAAGAGCGACAAAGCTCTTCTTCGTAGATTCAATAATAACCGCACCATTTTTCTTTGACCAGGAAAGTGCCTTGGTAAAGTACTCCCGAATAAAATTCCGTCTGGGGCTTAGGGCAATCTCATAATCACTGTCTCCAAAGCTCCCGGCAATTGCTTCCTCAACTGAGGGCTCGATAGCCTCATCCGCAATAATTAAAAGGCGATCAAGGCTCTGTAACTCCCGGAAAATTCCACGAAGGTTTGAGATGATTTCATCCGCAGGTAGTGATTCCTGATCGGCATGATCTTCCAAAACTATGCGACTGAGGAAGCGGATATGCTCATCGCTACCTTGAGCCGCAAAATCCAACAATCTCATCAAATTATCGGGAATGGCGAATCGAAAAGATGAATTGAACCGGAAAGCGCCAGATGCTATATAATAAAGCGAAGATGGACCGGGGATAATCCAGTCTGGTTCATGTGTGCCAATCCTAATATCCAAGTCTCGTTTCATTGGTTTGAATTTTTATCTTACTATTTGATTCTCCCACTGGCTGGGCTTGCTCTCTAAGGCATTCAGAGCAAATTTTATGTATTGTCGTGGCAAACTGCCAGCTTCCCCGTTTCCGCTTCGCTAAACCGAGGGGGAGCAGGCGCTGAATAACCCTGAACCCGTATAAGATGGAATCCCTCGAATTTACTTTTTAGCAGCAGCCAGCATATCCAGCAGCAGTTTAACTGCCTTGGGCCCGGCACAAAGTGCGAGGTCTTTCAACGCGTCAGCCCACTGAAGCCCCCACATCAGCGAATCGCCCATTTGATCTTTCTGATCCCATAATTCCGCGATCCGACGGCGGTATTTCTCATAACAGGGCGGATGGGTGGTTGTTCCGCCGGTGGGACCGTCTTCCGGTATGGCCGTTCCCCCGGGGCCAGTTGTCGTTCCACCACCCGGAACACCTTCACCCATGGTGCTGTTCTTTTGAGCCAATGCCTTGATGAGCTCAGCGGTATTGCCGATCATGTCATTGATGGTCGATAACGCGGAAAGGGACTGTTCCGAGCCGAGCGAATTGCTGAGCCGGTTTCGCATGACGTTCGATTGTTCCATCAAGTCGGCGGTGGCATTAAAAATACGTACCTCAGCCTGCACCATTTGGGCTTCACTCTGCCGACGGCTTAGGTTGGCGTTCAGAAATGCACGATCGAAAGCATTTCCGTCAATCAGTTCTTTTAGTACCAACTCGAGTGCATCTTCCATGAGCTTAGCATCAAAATATTCGGCATAGGCATCTACCAGCTGGATGTCGTACCTGCTTTTCCACTGGCTGATCTGTTCTTTGGTAAACGGGGTGTCGTCCGGGTTTCTTTTCGTTGCCATAAGCATTCCATGTTTAAGTTAACAATCCGGTTGAACTACAAAATACTACTTTCATGTCTTTTTATACAATATACGACATATTGATCCGAAAATCAATCGCATAGAACGCTTATTCTTCCCCATTCCTGAAATGTCAAGCCTTAAAAGAATCATATGACAGCCGACAACCAATGCCAGGGCACATTCCGGATATCAGAAAACATGGGCACCTTTCTGCGAATCCTCCTTGTCCCTTCTCCGGAAATCCTAAGTATCTTTTGAAAAAAAGTACTTCAACTTGTCAGAAAAAGTATTTCATCTAAACAGGAAAAGTACTTTATCTTTTCCCGAAAAGAAGCTTAACTTTTTCGAAAGGCTCGGTTTCCCTTTTAAATGACCGAACCTCCCCGCTTCCATTTATTGTGGCACAATTACACCGAAATATCCAGCTGGCATAACTTCGAGCGTTTTATCTTGCGTCATTCCGGTGCAGGCCGGAATCTGCCAGAAGGTAGCCAAGCCTGCAGACGTGTGTAGCAAAATCTGGGCACGTCTGCGGCTAAACCTGCGTAGGTCTCCAGCCAAATCTGCACATGTGCGCAATGAAATTTTCACACACTGTAAGCAGTGCTTCGATACGTGTGCAGTTTTACCTCAATACGTGTGAAAATATACGCGCGTGCTTATGGAGATTTACTTCTGTACGTGTGTAATATATGCCGGCACGCATACCGGATGGCCAGATTTCTTTCGGAAAACCCAGCAAGCCAACCCATTTTTAACGTAGTGTGAATTCATGCTGTTTTGTGTGCTATGCCAGGGCGGATGCTTACAGCATCCTTTAACGATTGTTGTTGCAAACGGCTGCCACCTCGCCCCTCGTCACCGCTTCGCCATGACAAGGGGTAGACCGGGTGGTATCATAAATCGCTTTCCAATTCAGTATTGATATTGATTTTCCAATCGGGGTCAGTTATTCCTTTATTCCTGACATTCTTCAATAGTTGAACCGTTTGTATTTTTTTTTCTTTTAATGCTCGCTTTACGGCAACAGCCAATTTCTCATTTCCTATCTCCTTATCGATAAGATAACCCAATCGCTGGATAGAGCTTGTTACAGAATAGTTTCGTGCCACCCTTGTTAAATCTGACGGCTTCATTTCTTCTATCAGTTCTTCCAGTATTGTGAAAGCCCGGTTTATACCAAGATTTCCGTAAGTCAGCAAATCAAGCGCAGTCAATTCAGGTGATGAAACATTGATATATCCTGCATCTGTTTTCATTTGGATAATATCATTTTCTGACCAGTCCTGCTTGACATAGAAATTTACGGTCAACTTTTGATTCCTTATATCCCTTAGTGCCGGCTTTTCAGTAATCACATAGTATTCCATTGGCTGTTGGTGACCAGCACCAAACAAAGCAGCTGCAGAGAATAGTCCCACGTAATATTTTTTCTCAAGTGTAAGCATCAGATCGTCGATAAACAAATTCGGGGGTATCATGCCCTGTCTGGAATATTCAGGTGTAATAATTGCAAAAAAGCCACGACGAATCGGAGCAATTTTATTTTTATTCTTTAACCGAAAAAGTGCCTGATTCAACGCATTGCCAGAAAGGCCCAGTTGTTGCTTTACTTCATCCAAACCAAAAGAATATCTCCCTTTTGCCCGAATATCACTAACAAGATTCTCTAATGTTAAAAACTGAGTCTCCATTTATAATCTATTTGCGTTAAACTACTATTTTCGTAATAGATCGCAAATTAAATCATTACATTGAAATTTCAAAGGATTTACCCGCCTATCTATCTTACTATGTTATAATTTGAACCTGCGAAAGCCAAACCATTTCTTCTTCCAAACGAACATCAATTTTAGTTTGTCCGTCTTCGGTCTGATTGATAATGTAGTATTTCTGAATTTGCCATATGATATATGTGTTCCACACTTCTCAGCTTATCTTTCTGAACTTTCCGGTATAAGTTTTTAAACTTCTCAGCAGATATTCTACACTGGCTCCATATGACCAGCGAACCTCCTCTGCCATTTACTGTGGCACAATGACACCGAAATACCAGGCTGCCACAACTTCGATCGTTTTATCTTGCGTCATTCCGGCGCAGGCCGGTAGCTGTTGGCTGGTATCACCATTTCCAGAATATCAGACTTTATCATAGCCAAATAATGAGCTGTTAACCATTAGCATAGTGAGGCGCTCACCATTCGAGTGAGGAGACCTTCTTTACTAGGATGAGGAGACTCTCCTCATTAGGCTTTCGATCACTTCCTCATTAGGCTTTCGACCGGCTCCATATGACCGGCGAAGCTCCACTGCCATTTGTTGCACCACAATGGCACCGAAATACCAAGCTGGCATCGCGGGCCGGATTATGGTGATTGCAAATTCCTTGTTAATACGGACCGGATGACATATCCGGTCCAGCCGCAAAGCGCCTGTTTTAGTGCATATCCCAATGAGCCGGTGGTATCTAAAGTTATCTGCTTTTTTGTTAAACATTTATTTGCACTGGGATTTCTATTTCGTTCTCTATCCTAATTTGTTCGTAGATAGGTATATCTTCGTTCAAGACTTCCAGAGAAACGGTCAATGCGTAAGTGGATATGCAACAGAAAGCTGAACGGATAGTTAAGTATCATGCAGCTAATTTTTGATTGTTATTAATTAATTCAAA
>NZ_LGIA01000042.1 GCF_001270965.1 Sunxiuqinia dokdonensis
CATAAGGATTAACTAATTATCGCGGACTGCTCATTTTTGATGTTGAAACCATTGAAGAGGCCGAGGCCTTGGAGAGCGAAGACCCCGCCATTAAAGGAGGACGACTCAAAATGCAAAGTTTCTATTGGTGGGGCGCCAAGGGAACTGCCCTACCCTAATCTGCTTTTTTGTAGCTTATGGCCATGCCTGCGCCTCTGCCGTCGAGTGTTGTTTTATAGTTGGGCAATTGGCTGACGTACTCGTAAAAGTTGTAGTTGTTGTGCCGGCTGACATTGTGGGTAACAAAGCAGGCTCCTGGCTCCAGCTTCGGATCCAAATTCTTGAAATAGTTAATGTACCAGCTTTTATCCGCATCGCTGAATACGAAATCGAATGGCCCCTCAAGTTTCGGAACAAGTTCATGCGCATCAGCCAGCTGCACATCAATGTACGCCAATACACCAGCTTTTTTGAAGTTAGCCAGCGCTTCGAGGTAGCGTCTTTTATTGATTTCAATGGTAATGAGCTTACCACCGGTTTTGCTGAGCGCCCAGGCAATCCAAATCCCCGAATGGCCTGTTGATGTGCCGATTTCAACCGCCCGCGTGTAGTTATTTTCAACAATGATATCGTACAGGAGCTGGCCATCGGCTTCGGGCACATTCATGTCGCGCCAGTTATTTCTACTGTTCTCCAGAAAATTCTTTACCTGCCTGTCCAAATCGGTCTCGTCCCCGCTTTCTTGCGAAAAGGCTGATACGCTTCCACAAGCAAACAGCCAAAAAAAGCTGATGCGAATCAAATATAAACGATAGCTGAAGCTTTTCATAGCATTAGCAATTTCAAACATCAATATTACAAAATACCGTGATACTTAACAAGTAGTTATTCTGTTGCAAAGTGAATTTTTCAACAAAAGGGAAAGTAGGAAAAGACCATTTGACACGACGGAAGAACAATGATATTGGAATGACTTCAATGCTTTTTGCACCGTATTTTGAATCAAGAAAACGAAGCGAATACAGGCGCATGAAGCGGGAAACAAGCTCCAATCAACTGAATGGAAATAGAAAAGCCGGAATCATTACAATGAACAATTCCGGCTTCTCAAATGACTTCTTATGACATTCTTAGAATCCGAATTTACCAGGAAGCCACAAGCTTAATTGTGGCAAGTAAGTCACCAGCAACAGCACCACCACCATGGCTAAAAACATGGGAATAAGCGGCTTGATCACCTTGTCGATACTCAAGCCGGCCACGCTGCAACCAATAAAGAGCACGGAGCCCACCGGCGGAGTACAAAGTCCGACGCTTAAGTTGAGCACCATAATAATTCCAAAATGAATGGGATCAACGCCCATCGCCGTTACAATCGGCAGGAAAATCGGCGTAAAGATCAATACCGCCGGAGTCATGTCCATAAACACACCCACAAACAGCAGAATCAGGTTAATGAGCAATAAAATGATAAACGGGTTGCTCGATACAGACAACAGCCCCTCGCTCACATTCTGCGGAATATTTTCATAAGCCATAATCCACGACAGCCCCAAACATGTGGCCACCAGCAGCAGGACGATTCCGGTTGTTTTTACAGATCGCAAAATGATCAAGGGAAGGTCGCTAAAAGAAACCTGCCGGTAGATGAAGGCTAAGATCACTGAATATAAAACCGCAATGGCCGAAGCCTCAGTTGCCGTAAAATAGCCAGCCACAATACCGCCAATCACAATAATCAACATCAGCAAGCTGGGGATGGCATCCAACAGTTTCTTCGACCCTTCCAATGCCTTTGCTTTATTATTTTTGGTCTTGATAAAACCAAAAATGCCAAAGGCGACGATGAATAAAATCAGCAAAATTCGATTTACCGTTGGATTAAACGTTGCACGGGCCATTGATATTCCCTGGAACGCCAAAACCAGTGCGGCACCAATCAGCAAGGCAATACCCAAAGCTTTTACTGCAGCCGCAGTTCCTTTGCGTTTGTAGATCAGCATGGTCACCGCGGTAATAATAATTCCAAGCCCGGTGAGGATGCCGGGAACATAACCAGCCAGGAACAGCGCGGTAATGGAAACCCCACCACTGGCCAGCGAGTAAACGATGAGAATATTACTGGGCGGAATGGATAAACCGGTCGTGGCCGAGGTGATGTTGACCGCCGCACTGAAATTGTCGGCATAACCCTCTTTCTTCATTTCAGGCCCCATAATACTACCAATAGCCGAAGCAGATGCTGCGGCAGAACCGGAAATGGCTCCAAAAAGCATGTTGGCCAGTACATTCACAATGGCCACTCCTCCGGGAATTCCACCAACCAATACGCGGGCAAAGTCAATCAGCCGGATAGCAATTCCCCCGCTATTCATGATGTTTCCTGCCAAGATAAAGAACGGAATGGCCAACAGGGCAAAACTATCAAGGCCGGTGGCCATACGCTGCGAAAAGGTTGTCAGGGCCGGAATCATATCAATACTGACGAGCATGGTCAAAATTCCGGAAATCCCGATGCTGAACGCAATGGGCACACCAATGACCAGCAAAACAATAAAACTGAAAATGAGCACAAATATTTCAAGAAATTCCATAAGCTTAGTTTTTCCGGTTTTCTTTAACCATGTTGTACATATTATCTACATCGAAATAAGCGATCAAAATGCCGCTTAAGGGCAACACCAGGTAAACAATTCCCAGGGGCATGCCTAAAGCAGCCGACTTAACCGACAAATAAAACCGGGTATAAACCAACCACGAACCACCAATAATCATCACGGTTATGGCGAAAACAATAATGATGGCGCTAATGATCATTTCGAGCTTGAATTTTCGTTGGGACGAACTTTTTTGAATGAGCAGATCGATGGCCAGGTGTTCGCGCTTGCCGGCCACATAAGCTGCGCCAAGTAAGCCCACCCAGATCAGTAAAAAGCCTGCCAACTCATCCGTAAAACTGCTGGGTGAATTCATGATGTACCGGCTGATAACCTGCCAAAGCACGTCAATAACCAGGATACTCATCAAAAAGACCAAGATCCACTCCAGTGATTTGTCTATAAAATTTCGTACAGTCATGTTATATTGATTTTATTCAACAGCTTGTATTCGTTTGATGTAGGAATAGATGACTGGCTTGTCCTTGTAACTTTCCAGCAAGGGCTGCACCTTTTCAATGAATGGGGCTTTATCAGGATAATTAATTTGCACACCTGCTTTCTGCACCTCCTCCAGTGATTCGATTTCGGATTCGGCCCAAAGCTTACGTTGCAAAACAGCCGACTCGTCTGCTGCCTGCTGAATCCACTCCTTTTCCTGCTCGCTCAGTTTGTCCCAAATTATTTGGCTGAACACCAGCACATCGGGAATGGTGGTGTGCTCATCGAGTGAGTAAAACTTACAAACCTCATAATGTCGCGACGTGTACAGGCTGGGCGGGTTATTTTCTGCGCCGTCAACCACCCCACTTTGCAAGGCGGTGTATAATTCGCCCCATGAAATTGGTGTTGGTGAACCACCCAGTGCTTTCGTCATTTCTACAGCAGTTATGCTTCGCATCACCCTGATTTTCAACCCAGCTAAATCATCCGGGTGCGTAATGGGTTTCGATTTGGTGTAAAAGCTGCGCGAACCGGCATCGTAGTACGTCAAACCACGAATCCATTTATCTTCGGTACTCAGCAGGAGATCTTGCCCAATTTCACCATCCATTATCTTAAAGGCGTGTTCTTTGGATTTGAAGATGTACGGAAGACCAAAAACCTTATAGTCATCGGTAAAACTTTCCATCACAGCGGCCGAGACTTTGGTAATGGCCAAGCTGCCAATTTGAAGCAATTCAACACATTGCTGCTCTGATCCCAACTGTTCGGCCGGGTAAATATCGATGATCAGTTTTCCTTCGGAAAGCTCCGCGGTACGTTTGGCCATAAACTCCATCGCATGGTGCACCGGATGGTCAACGGGTAATCCATGTGCCAGCTTCAGTTCTCTTTTGTCCTTTAACGGACCAACGCAAGAGAATGTGGCCAGCAGAAGAATCCCACCTAAAAATTTCACAAGTTTGCTGTTGTAAGCCATTGGATTGTTCTTGGTTATTTTTTGTATTTCTCAATGATGTTCAGGGCTTCCTGACATTTTTTCGTAATATAATCAAAATTGCCTTGTTGCAAAATTTCCTTCGGGAACAATTGCGATCCCATGCCTACACAGTGAACGCCGGCCTTAAACCACTGGCTTAAGTTTTCTTCGTCGGGCGAAACGCCGCCTGTTGGCATAATACTGGCGTAGGGCATTGGGCCCATCACACCTTTCACAAAGTCGGGTCCGCCCACCGATGAGCCTGGAAAAATTTTGACCACTTCACAGCCCAACTCATGTGCCCGGCCAATTTCGGTTACCGAACCACAGCCAGGGCTCCAGGCAATCTTCCGCTTGTTGCAAACCCGGGCCATTCCTTCATCAATTAAAGGAGAAACAATGAAGTTGGCGCCAATGGAAATGTACAAAGCCGTGGTCGCCTCGTCAACGATGGAGCCCACACCCATGATCATTTCCGGACATTCCTTAGCCGTCCATTTGGTCAGTTCACCAAACACTTCGGCGGCAAAATCGCCGCGGTTGGTAAATTCGAAAACACGCACACCACCTGCATAACAAGCTTTCACAACCTGCTTACACAATTCAATATCGGCATGATAAAAAACCGTAACCAGTCCGGTTGCTTTCATCGCTTGTGCCACTTCTATTCTTGTAAATCGAGCCATAATTTATATCAAATTCCAAGTTTCAAATTCCAAATTCAAAGTTTCCAAATTCCATCCGTCAGCTGGCAGACAAATTCCAGATACCAATTTATCGGGCTACGCGGCCGGATGCATCTCCGCCCATGAGTTTTTCCACTTCATCAACCGTTACCTGGTTGTAATCGCCGTAAATGGTGTGTTTCAAACATGAGGCAGCCACCGCAAATTCCAGTGCGTTCTGATCATTGTCAGGATAGGTCAGCAAACCATAAATCAATCCACCCATAAACGAATCACCGCCACCTACGCGGTCAACAATGTGGGTGATCTGGTACTGACGGGATTCATACAACTTTTTGCCATCCCAAAGTACGCCGGCCCAACTGTTGTGGTTGGCATTGACCGATCCGCGCAAGGTGGTAATTACCTTTTTGCACCGTGGGAACCGGGTCATAATTTGTTTTGAAACGGATTCGTAAGCGGCTCCTTCCACATGTCCGCCGGTAACATCCACGCCTTCGGGATGAATACCCAAAACCATGGCGGCATCTTCTTCGTTTCCTAAAACCACATCCGTTCCGGCAACCAACTCGGGCATCACTTCGCCTGCTGATTTTCCATATTTCCACAAGTTTTTACGGAAGTTCAAATCGCAGGAAACGGTAATGCCTTTTTCATTGGCTTTTTTGATGCCTTCCAGGCAAACATCGGCTGCTCCCTGCGAGATGGCTGGCGTAATGCCAGTCCAGTGAAACCATCCGGCACCTTCAAATACCTCGTCCCAATCAATCATGCCAGGTTTAATTTCGGCAATTGCTGAATGGGCGCGGTCGTAAACAACTTTACTGCCGCGGCTCACCGCGCCTGTTTCCAAAAAGTAAATCCCGACACGGTCGCCGCCGGTTACGATCTTATCGACACCTACGCCATAGCTTTTCAAGTCCATTTTACAAGCGCGGGCAATGTCATTCTCCGGCAGACGGGTTACAAAGTCAACCGGAACTCCGTAATTGGCTAAGGAAACGGCCACGTTAGCCTCTCCTCCGCCAAAAGTTGCAGTTAAACTGTCTGATTGGTTAAATCGCAAGTATCCTGGTGTTGCCAGGCGCAACATTATCTCTCCAAACGTTACAACTTTTTTATTCATGTTCTAATCTAATTTAATCCGTTAATGCAATCGATTGCAAAAATAGAAATCTTTTCAATAAGAATCAATTCAAATAACATCGGTCTGCTATCATTTTGAATGATTTTCACTGAAACTTGAAATAATTTTTCGCGTTGTTGTAGCAAATGTTTTCCACCATCTCGCCAAGCAATTTCATGTCGTTTGGTATTTCGCCATTCTCCACATCGTTGCCAAGCAAGTTGCACAAGGTTCGACGGAAATATTCGTGACGGGTGTACGACAGAAAACTGCGCGAATCGGTCAACATGCCTACAAAGCGGCTCAGCAGACCAAGGTTCGACAAAGCATTCATTTGTTTTTCCATGCCATCCTTTTGATCGAGGAACCACCAGCCGGAACCATATTGCATTTTTCCGGGCACCGAGCCATCCTGAAAGTTTCCAATCATGGTGGCATACAATTCATTATCGCGCGGATTCAGGTTGTACAAAACGGTCTTCGACAGTTTATTTTCCTGATCCAGACGGTCGAGCAACTTCGCCAATGGCGCGGCAACCGGTACATCACCAATGGAATCGAAACCAGTATCGGGCCCCAGCTTGCTAAAAAGCCGGGTGTTATTATTACGTTGTGCGCCGATATGGAACTGCTGTGTCCATCCGCGCGAATGATCCATGATTCCAAATTCGTACAACATGCACGATTTGAATTTCAGAATTTCGCCGGCATTCAGCTTTTTCAGTGTGCGAATCTTATCAAAAATGGCATTGATCTCCTCTTCCGTATAATCTTCGGCAAAAGCTGTATCCAACCCGTGGTCAGACAGCCGGCAGCCGTTGTCGTGGAAAAACTGGTGACGCTTGTCCAATGCCACCATAAAGGCATCGAAACTGTCAATTTCCACATTGGCCACTTCCCCAAGTTGGTCAACATAGTCATTAAAAAACTCCGGATTTTCAACCATCATGGCTTTGTCCGGTCGCCAGGCTGGCAACACAGCCACTTCAAAACCATCTTTTTTAATGGCCTGGTGATATTCAAGCGAATCAACCGGGTCGTCGGTTGTGCAAATCGTATCGACATTGGCCATACGAATAATGTCGCGACACGAATAGTTTCCCGAAGTCAGCTTTTCATTGCATTCGTCCCAAATTTCTTTGGCGGTTTCCGGATTCAGCACCTTATCAATACCGAAGAATTTTTTCAGTTCCAGGTGTGTCCAGTGATAGAGCGGATTACGAAGGGTATGCGGTACCGTCTCTGCCCACTTCTCAAACTTTTCCCAATCGCTGGCATCGCCCGTACAATAGCGCTCGTCTACCCCATTGGTACGCATGGCACGCCATTTATAATGGTCGCCATACAACCAAATCTGCGTGATATTTTCAAACGATTTATTTTCAGCGATCTCTTTGGGTGAAATATGACAGTGGTAATCAAAAATCGGCATTTTGGCCGCGTGTTCGTGATAGAGCTTTTGAGCGGTTTCTGTATGCAACAGAAAATTCTCATCCATAAATTTCTTCATATTCTTCTGATTTACGATTGATCAATTTACGATCTACGATTTGTACCCGATGCCAACAGAACCTGGTCAATCGCAAATGTTTAAATAGTCAATTTCGCTTTAATAATTACAAATTAAACAGCCTCTTCAAATGTCGTTCATAAATATTTTCCTCAACGCAAGCACCCACCACATCGGCATTTTTCTCAAGCAGCGAATAATAGCGCTCGCCCATTTCGGCAGCAACTTTGTATCCCACATGAATCAACTGCCGGAAACTTGGATTGTAATCCGGCTGTCCGGGTATATGGCGCAAGGTATTGGCAAATTGCTCACCCGACCAGCCATTCACTTCGTCGGCAGATGGTAAAAGGGCATCGTCAATATCAATCACATCAGCATAGGGCCCGCACAATTCATCTTTGCGACTCAAGGCGCTGGCATAAACTTCCTTGGCAGCTTCAAGCGCTTCTCCTCCGGCTACAGCCAGTCCAATCACTTCTTCTAGCCAAGTCGTGCCTGCCGTTTTTACATGAAGACCTTTGTCGTGTTTTTTAATGATGTCGGCCATAATCGGATAGATCGAAAATTTATCGCTTCCTGAGTGAACACTCAATTTCAAATCAGCGGGCAAGCCAAATTCTTTTACCGCATAATCAATCA
>NZ_LGIA01000043.1 GCF_001270965.1 Sunxiuqinia dokdonensis
TCCTCTTTTTAGACAGCCTCCGGTGTCTGCACCTTCCAGTCCCCAAATTCTTTGGGGGTGATGAACATTAAACCCAGACGGGTTATCGATTTGCAAGAATAACTTATGCTCCGTATTTAATCAGGAAGAAAGCTCTAAGTCCCTGTGATTTTTCTATACCCCCGGTTCTTCAGCATAACTCCGAAGGAGTGAAATGTGCATCACCCCGTGCGAAGCTCTGGGGGTCAGCGGCCAACTAAGAATGGGCAACCCCGGAGCGGGTTGAATTTATCTTACAACAGGTACCGTGCCTTTCAATACTCTTTTTTTCTAAATAAAAAGAACAGTGTCATCATCAGGTCACCCATATTATCAATTCCGTCCCATAGCTGCCGGTCTATTTTACTACGCAAATTGGCCATGGCTCGCTGCATCAGATTCTTGATAGTCTGCTCTTTCACCTCCATAATCCGGGCAATTTCGGCATAAGGAAGGTTGAAATAAAATCGAAGGTAGATGAGTTCCCGCTGTCGTTCGGGCAGGCTATTGATCGCTTCGGTCATCGAAGTGCGGAGTTTTGCGGAGATTTCTTCGACCTCCATAAACTCGGCCGAAGAAAAGGAGAACGTCTCTTTTTCATCCTCCACCGATGTTCCTTCATAAATTTTCGATTCGTATTGCGCTTTGTTTTCAAACAATTTTCGACGAAGCGAAGTGATCAGGTAAGCTTTCGCATTCTGAACATCACCAAGGTTATCCCGTCGTTCCCATATCCGAACAAAGACATCCTGAATGGAATCCCTGACGAGGTCGGGATGATTGAAAATCTTGATTCCATAGCGATACAAATCGGTATGATAAGAGGTGAAAATTTCAGATAAGGCTGTCTTATCTCCAACTTTCATCTTTTCCCAATGAGGGTCGCTATGAACAGATTCTCTTCCCACTTTATTCTGGATTGCAAGGCTTAATATATAGCAAAAGAAGCGAAATATTTGTGGATTTTGAAGATAGGGTACTGAATTACTTTTTCCGATGCTAAGCCATGAATTCATTCAATGAGCTGTAGATTAATCAGATCTGGTCGAGTTTCTAACTAAAACCTATTTTCGCTAAAATTAAACAATCCTGCCAAGTTGTAAAAGCCCGGCAGGATTGGGATAAAAAAACAGAACAATCAGCCTGAGGACAAGCCGTTGCAATTTCTATGTTTTATTTTTTTGAAAGCTCTACCAAAACCCGTTTCCCTTCTAACATCAAATCTTCCAAACCATCAGGTTTTTGGGTGATATTGAAAGCACCGAGGGTTTGGTTCAGTAAATCCAATTTTTCCCTGGCCCCGGCAGCTGAATCATTTTGTAATTCGGCCCTGAGTATTCTGATTTTCTCTGCATCCTGAATCCCTTCCAACAAACGCTCAAACCTGATGGAACTGCGGCCATCGGGATAGACGATGTAGGTATCGCCTGCGGGCCAGGTTCGAAAGCGGGAATCGAGCAGGGGTTCCTTCACCCAACTGTTATAGGCCCACCGCAAAAAGCCATCAAAATCGGCGGCCATCGTGTACCATCCAATAAAAGCGGCTTCTGCCGGTGGCGAAAAAGTGAATACATTGGGAAATACGTCGGCACAGCATACATACCAAGTGGTAACATACCCTTTCGATTTGCGATATTCTCGATCGACAGGATCGATCACCGATCCGTGTGCTACACATAAATCAACCAACTGATTGGGATACAGCTTGTAGCTTTGATGATTGTCGGCCAGCGCTACTCCCAGCCCTGGTGCTGTTTCGCTAAGCAGTTTCAGCATGGCTTGCATTTCGGCAGGAGCCCGCTCGTCCATTGCAATCCGTGTAATTTCATTCCATCCCTTTTGCTCCAAATGTGCTGTAAAATCCCGAAGAAACGGAACCCACAAATCGGCATATGCCTTTGTTCCTGGCTCAGCCCTCACCTTAACTTCCTCACCCGATTCTTCATCAAAATAATACAGTTCGTTTCCCCAAGGAACCATCGAATAACAATTGATTTGCGACTTGATACCCAGTTCCATCATAAACTCCAGCCAGTTATCAAAGACGGTGTAGTCATATTGCCAGTCGCCTCCGCTTTTCTTTGTCCAGCCAATCATTGACCCGAAGGCGTCTTCAGTCTGTCCGCCCCACGGACGCTTGTTCAGGGTTGTTGTGATTACTTTTTGTCCTGCACCTGCCAGCAATTCCATCAGCGGACGCAAAGCATTCCAGTGGGCATCCGACCACGGCTCAACCTCATGAACACGAGCTACTGCATATGGATTTTGCCACAAATCAAGATGAAATGCCCATTCCGAAGCAGGTGGAAGTACTCGGGGAAGAATATCAATGCTAAAGGAAAAGGAACTGTGTTTGTTACCATCGGCAAACAACTGCATGGTAGAAGTATACGTTCCGGGAGTAGCATCTGACGGGATGTCCAGGGTAATCCACACGGGCCGGGTGGTCTGTGGTTCCATATCGAAACAGTCCAACGGATCAAGTACATCAGGGCTCAGCGATGTCGCGAAATCTTCGGGTACACGCCGGCCACAGCCGTTGGCAAATTCGTCGGTGATGACATATCTGACAAATCGTGCCCGGGCAATCGATGCCGGCAACTGCTCTCCATTGGGCGATTCAAAGTCCGAAAATTCATACTCGACCTGACTGACCGCTTCCTTGCTCCAAAGTACCAATTGTGCAGAAACACGTTCTCCTTTCCAGGCAGTTCCTTCCCAACCACTTCGAATTTCAATATTTGGTATCGAACTTTTGGCATACAAATGATCAATCGATCCAACAGAGGCCATTAAACCGGGGGGCACCGTGCTCCAATCTGCGTCTTTATCCGGCGAAGGATCAGCCGCTTCCATATAAATGGGACATTCTTTCGCCGGCCGCTGCACCTGACATCCCGCAATAAAAAACACAAAAACCAATGCTTTAAATACTATTTGACGAGTCATATTCTGGAGTTAAAAGTTTATTGATCGATTTTGATATTAGCAAAAAATACATCCTGAAACGGATGTAGTCCACACTAAAATGCCTGTCTAATGTATGACAAAAGAAACGAAATATTTGTAGATTCTGAAGGCAGGGTTCCAAATTACTTTCCTGACCTTTCAGATTTGGATACTTTTTCTTTTCGATTTTCGTTTTCCCATAACGAACAAAATTGGTTACTTTTAGAGCCTTAATCAGCCTGTATTCATGAAGCGGACGTATTTTTTTGCCACGGTCTTGTTAGCCCTGTTTGTTTTGGGATCCTGTTCATCTCAGAAAAATTACCGTTTAGGAAACCTCTCCTACGAGATTGGCGAATACTACCGGGCAACCGAAAAATTCCGCAAAGCCTACCGCAAAGACGATAACCTGCAACACAAAATGGAAATGGCCTATCAGATGGCCGAGGCGTACCGCGCCATAGGCGATTACGGCCGGGCTGCCATTTGGTACCAGAATGCCATTCGCAGGCAACACCCCGATTTTAAGGCGGTACTTCATTGGGCTGACTGCTTGCGGGCCACGCAGAAATACGAAGAAGCCATTGAAGCTTACCAGCAATACCTGGATTCCTTTCCGACTGACGTACAAGCGATCAACGGGCTTGACGCTTGTCGCTACACGCAGGAGTGGGAAGCCAACCCCACCCGCTACGTGGTCAATGCCGTTCGTGAGCTTAATTCACGATACAGTGACTATACCCCGGTTTTTGTAGGTGGCCGTGATAATGAAATTCTGCTGACTTCGGCCCGCGAGAATAATGTTGGCCGCAAGGAAAGCGGCATTACCGGAGCGTATTTTGCCGACATTTATCGCGCCGAGTACCAAGTTCAGCGGCAGAAATGGGGCCCGCCCCAGTTGGTGGATGAGTCGGGATTAATTAACTCGCCAGATGAGGAAGGAGCGGTCACGCTTTCTCCAAGCGGTGATGAAATGATTTTTACCCGTGCCCGCTATGATAAACAAAACGATAAAGGAACCGAGCTTTATCGGGTTAAAATGTCACGCGGCAACTGGTCGGAGCCGGTGAAACTAGACTTGGTAGGCGACAGCCTTATTGCAGCTCATCCTTCCCTGTCAGCTAATGGCGATACGCTCTATTTTGTTTCGGACAAGCCGGGAGGATATGGCGGGAAAGACATTTGGATGGCGACAGGCGGCGGTGGCTCTTTTTCCAACCCGGTGAACCTGGGGCCCAAAATCAATACCCCCGGCGATGAGGTTTTTCCAACCATTCGTTCCAACGGCGAATTATATTTTTCATCAAACTACCACATGGGCATGGGCGGGCTCGATATTTTTAAAGCCACCCGTAACGAAGAAGGCGAATGGCGCCTTCAAAATCTCAAAGCCCCGATCAACTCAACCGGTGACGATTTTGGCATGGCCTTTATTGAAGGCGAAGAAGTTCGCGGACTATTTGCCTCGAACCGCAAAGGCTCACGCAGCGACGATATTTATTCCTTCTACCTGCCCCCAAAAGTTTTCCGCGTTTCGGGCGAAATTTACGACAAGGAAACCGGACAACGAATGGATGGCGCCCGCATCCGGATTATCGGAACAGATGGCACCAACCTAAGAATGCGTGCCGACAAAGGCCAGTTCCAGATGACACTGAATCCGGAAACCGAATATGTTTTTGCCGCTTTTAAAGATGGCTACCTGAATGATAAAGGCCGGGAATCGACCATTGGCCTGGACGAAAGCCAGGATTTTCGGGTCGATTTGTACCTGACACCAACCGATGCGCCCATCAAAGTGGACAACATCAACTATGCGTTTGGAAGTTGGGAGCTCCAGCCCCAATCGGTTTATGCGCTCGATAGTTTAGTTGGGATTTTGGAGCTGAACCCAACTATCACCATTGAGCTGATGGCCCACACCGACTTTGTGGGCTCCGAGCAATTCAACTTTGACCTGTCGCAAAAACGGGCCCAGGCGGTTGTCGATTACCTCATTCAAAAAGGAATCAACCCAAAACGCTTGGTCGCCAAAGGCTACGGCGAAACCTGGCCCAAGAAGGTGACCCGTAAAATGGCCCAGCAGTATGATTTTCTGAAACGAAATGATGAATTGACCGAAGAATTCATCAAACAGCTCACACCAGAGCAGCAGGAAATTGCCAAAGCCTTAAACCGCAGAACCGAATTCCGGGTGTTGTCAACCGACTTCTATGAAACATTTTCACCGGAAGTGGAAGAGTAGAAGTTTTGTGTTTCAAATTTTGAGTTTCCAGTTCTGAGCCAGCATCTCGCATCGAGGACCAAGATTGGATGAAGAAGTCTCAGTGAACAGTCCCAGTAGGCAGGTAAACCAACCATAAGCAGCATCTTTCACTTCTTTTCCATTTGGTCTATGTGCCTGTTGTGGTTTTCATGAATTTTAACTTATTAAAAGAATAATACTCCAAATCTCATAACTTTGCTCCTGTACCTCGAGGGCAGCGTATCGAATTTTATCTATGCTTGCCGCCTGACAATATGAACTGAACCCGCAATAAAATGTTGCTTGATAAAAAAAGACAAAATGCCAAAACAATATTTCCCAACACTCCAAAATGTAAACAAGGCCAAATTGACGCTAAACGAAATTCTGACATCAACGCCACTCACCGAAAACTTGAATCTTTCGGAGCAGTTTGGCGCCCGGGTGTTTTTAAAGCGTGAAGATTTACAGATTGTGCGGTCGTACAAAATACGGGGCGCCTACAATAAAATTCGCAGTCTGAGCAGTGAACAGCTCAAAAACGGCATTGTGTGCGCCAGTGCCGGCAACCATGCGCAGGGCGTGGCTTATTCGTGCCAAAGGCTGGGTATTCACGGCAAGATTTATATGCCTACCACCACGCCAAAGCAAAAGATAAAGCAAGTACAAATGTTTGGCAAACAGTTCGTCGACATTGTGTTGCACGGCGACACCTACGACGATGCCAGCGCGGAAGCCTGGAAAGATTGCACCGAAAACAAGAAAGCCTTCATCCACCCTTTTGATGACCCCTTAATTATTGAAGGGCAAGCCACCACCGCGCTTGAAATTTTGCAGGATTCGACTCACCAGATTGACTACCTGTTTGTGCCCATTGGGGGTGGCGGACTCATTGCCGGCGTGGGAAGCTATTTCAAACAAATGCACCCCAGCACGAAAATTATTGGCGTTGAACCGGCCGGTGCGCCGTCGATGAAAGAATCGCTGAAGCAGGGGCAGGTGAATGCCCTGGAGAACATTGATAAATTTGTTGACGGAGCCGCGGTGCAGCGCGTCGGCGACCTGCCCTTTGAGATTTGTCAGCAAGTGGTTGACGACATTGTGCTGGTTCCGGAGGGACGAATTTGCACCAAAATTCTGGAGCTGTACAACCGCGACGCCATTGTGGTTGAACCAGCCGGTGCTTTATCCATTGCTGCGCTGGATTATTATACCGATCACATTAAAGGTAAAAATGTGGTTTGCATCGTGTCGGGCAGCAACAACGACATCACCCGCACCGAGGAAATTAAAGAACGTTCGCTCCTGTTCGAGGGACTGAAGCATTATTTTATTGTCCGGTTTCCGCAGCGCGCTGGCGCTTTACGCGATTTTGTAGAAAATGTGCTCGGACCAAACGACGACATCACCCACTTTGAATATTCGAAAAAGAACAGCCGCGAGCGTGGGCCAGCCTTTGTAGGCATTGAACTAACCAATAAAAATGATTTTGAAGGACTGGTGCAACGCATGGCCGAAAACGGCTTTGTGTACGAATACGTGAACGAAAAACCCGACCTGTTCCAGTATCTGATTTGAATGGAGAAACCCAATTGAACCGACATGAGCGAAAAGCCAATCAGCACCATTGACGGGGTCATCGAAACCCTGGAGTTCATCATTCAATATTCCGAAAAAAACAACGATCCCTCGGGTTATTTTGCCGCCTTGTACCAAAAAGTAACCATCAAGGTAAAGGAAGAAATCGATAACAACTATTTTGATGATGGCCCGCGCATGGAACAATTGGATGTGCTATTCGCCAACCGGTATATTGATGCCTGGGTGGCCCACAAAGCCGGCAAACCAACCAGCGCCTGCTGGGCAAAGGCCTTTGAACTGGCGACCGACTATTGGCCCATTGTTTTGCAACACCTGCTCTTGGGAATGAATGCCCACATCAACTTCGACCTGGGAATGTCGGCTGCGGAAGTGTCGCGCGGTAAAAAGCTGGATGACTTGCACGACGACTTCAACCGGATAAACGAAATTCTTTCTTCGCTGGTGCATGAAGTTCAGGATAACCTTTCGGTGGTGTGGCCGGCCTTGAAAATTATTCTGAAGTGGACCGGTAAAGTTGACGATTATCTCGTGGATTTTAGCATGAAATTGGCGCGCGACGGTGCTTGGAAATATGCGACCGAAGTAGCCGGAACCAGCGACGAAGAGCTGGAAGCCTGTTTCAGCAGGCGCGATGAGCGGGTTGCCAAAAAAGTCAGTGTCATCATGCAGCCCGGACTTATTGCCTCCGCGGTTTTATTGCTGGTGCGCCTGACCGAACGGGGAACCGTTGCACAGAAAATAGGAAAATTGAAGCGTGCCGGCTAAGCCCTTCTCCACTACATTATCAAATCAATAATCTTTCGGAAGAACCGTTACGGCAAACTGCCCACAGAAACTCCAAATCAAATAATCCGTTAGTTTTGCGCCGAAATAAAAACAACTAAAATCACTCGTTAATGAACAACGCAAAATTAGGAAACCCTGCGGTGGTGGGCTTGGCAGGTTTCGGTCTGACCACGCTTTTACTTCAGTTTCACAACCTCGGCTGGATTGGCCTGGGACCCGTCATTTCCATGGGTTTCATCTTTGGAGGCCTGGCCCAGCTGGTGGCCGGGTTGATGGAGCAAAAAGCTGGTAATAACTTCGGTTTTGGAGCTTTCACAAGCTATGGCTCTTTTTGGATTGGACTAGGCATCATTTGGCTGTTAAACCACTTGGGCGTCTACCATTCATCGCATACCGATGTTGGCTTTTTCCTGGTGGGCTGGACCCTGCTGACTACCATTTTCTGGGTGGGCTCCATGTTTATTCACAAAGCCATGTTTTTCACATTCACCACTTTGTTGCTGGGCTTTATCTTGCTCGACATTGGTCATTTTGGCTGGCCAGCCATGAACATTGTTGCAGCGGTAATGCTGATTATTTGTGCTTTATCGGCCTGGTACATGATGGCAGCCATTGTCCTGAATGACTTGGCTGGACGGGAAATCCTCAAGTCGGGACAACCTTTGATTAAATCAAAATAGGCACCGATTTTCGAATGCATTTAAACACGGAAAGCCGCCTTTTCAAACTTGAAGGGACGGCTTCTTTATTATCAATTAAAACGGCAAATTCTCCAAGTCCACGTTTCCGCCACTGAGAATGATCCCAACCCTTTTTCCGTTCACATCAATCTTATTTTCGAGAATGGCGGCCAGCGGAACCGCGGCGGATGGCTCAACAATAATCTTCATGCGTTCCCAAATCATACGCATGGCGCGGATAATGGCGCGATCGGAGACGGTCACAATCTCATCGGTTTTGCGCTGGATAATCCGGAAGTTCAGCTCGCCAACCGAGGTCAGCAAGCCGTCGGCAATGGTTTTGGGGTTGATGGAAGGAACCAGCATTTTGGCATGAAACGAGCGATAAGCATCGTCAGCACCTTCGGGCTCAGCAGCAATCATCAAACCATTCGGGTTAAGCGCCCGCGCGCTGATGGCGGTTCCGCTAAGCAGGCCGCCCCCTCCCACGGGACACAGAATGATATCAAAATTCCCCGAGTCTTCAATCAATTCTTTGGCTGCGGTTCCCTGTCCGCAAATCACCTGAAAATTGTTGTACGGATGAATTTCCTTTGCACCGGTTTTGTCTGCTATTTCCAGTAGTGTTTTCTCCCGGCTTTCCAGCGTGGGCTGGCAATAGGTAATTCGCCCGCCGTACGATTCAACGGCTTTCTTTTTTATCGCCGGTGCATTATCGGGCATCACAACATAAGCCGGAATCCCGCGCATGCGGGCAGCCAGCGCCAATGCAGCCGCATGATTCCCCGACGAATGGGTACAAACGCCTTTGAGTAGCTGATTCTTGCCTAAAGAAAGCACCGCGTTGGATGCTCCGCGAAATTTAAAAGCACCCACTTTCTGGAAGTTTTCACACTTAAAAAACAGCTTTCCTCCGGTCATTTCGTTGATCGATTGCGAAGTGAGTACCGGAGTGCGGTGCACTTGTCCTTTGATCAGCTCATGTGCCTCTTGGATATCCTGAAATTCTGGAAGTTTTAAAATCATGCCATTCCTCTCTTATCCAATTCTTTTAATCAGCTCTTTCAGAATAATTGTCATCGATGGTTCTGAGCGCATGGCCACTTCTTGCACTTCTTCGTGCGAAATTTCAACAATCTCGCCCGGCACACCACTGTCGGTAACAATCGAAATACCAAACACTTTCATGCCCATGTGGCGGGCAACAATCACCTCGGGAACGGTCGACATGCCAACTACATCACCTCCCAGTATTCGAAACATCTTGTATTCGGCCGGCGTTTCAAAAGTAGGACCCTGCACGCCGACGTAAACGCCTTCTTTCACATCAATTTTATTCTTGAGGGCGATAAACTTAGCCTGGTCGCGCAATTCCTTGCAATACACCTGGCTCATGTCCGGAAACCGGGGCCCAAGCTCATCGATGTTTTTGCCGTGCAGCGGGTGTTCTGGAAACATGTTGATGTGGTCGCTAATGATCATCAAATCACCGACTTTATAATCTGGATTCAAGCCACCTGTAGCATTGGAAACAATCAGGTGGCTGATTCCCATTTTCTTCATCACCCGAACGGGAAAAGTAACCTCCTTCATGGAATAACCCTCGTAATAGTGAAAACGGCCCTGCATGGCCAGAATCTTTTTACCGCCCAGGATACCGTAAATCAGGGTTCCGTTGTGCCCGTCAACGGTTGAGACGGGAAAGTCGGGGATATCTTTATACGGAATCGTTTTTTCAATAGCAATTTCATTGACCAGGCCACCCAAGCCTGACCCTAAAATAATACCAACTTCAACTTCTCCTTGTATTTGTTCTTTTATGTAACTCGCGGTTACTTCTATTGTCTTTAACATAGCCTACAATTGTTTTGTCAAAACTTTTCCCTTCGTGATCAAGAAACTTAATCGTCAGGGGAATATAATACATTCGTGACCGGATAAAGTCCGGAATACTCTCTTCATCTCGAAGCCTCATGGCGTCTTTCTCGGTGGTAATGATCACCGGATTTTGTTCCTGATACCGGATAAATCGGGCTTCAATGTTTTTCAAATCCTTCGGTCTAAAATGGTGGTGATCACCAAAAATCAGCTCATCAATCACCGCATAGCGACCAGCCATATAACTTTGCCACAGCGCGGGATTGGCAATACCCGACAGAAGGATAACCGGCTGTTTCAGGTCTTCCTCTTCACCGGTGCGCTCCCCAAAAACGGGCACCGGGTTGCCATACACCATGGTGGTAAAATACAACGATTGGTAGGGCCGCAGGTTCACGTCTTTCATGATAATCCGCCGGGTGATGGGTGTAATTTCATCAGGACATTTGGTGTAAATGATCACGTTGGCCCGCCGTCGCTGGTATTTGCGCTCGCGCAGGCGGCCAACGGGGAGCAACTCATCCTGATCTATTGGCCGGTTGTAATCAATGAGCAAAATATTGATTCCGGGGCTCACCTGCCGATGCTGAAAAGCATCGTCGAGCAAAATAGCGTCGGGTGATTTGGACTCGTCTTTCAGCAGTTGATTGATGCCGTGCACCCTCTTTTCATCCACAGCAACCGTTACTTCCGGAAACTTCTTTTTAATTTGAAGTGGTTCATCACCCACCTCCCGGGCTTTCGAAGTGGTCTCGACCAAACGAAAACCTTTTGTTTTACGCTTGTACCCCCGGCTCAGGGTGGCCACTTTCACATGTTTTTTGAGCAACTCGACCAGGTATTCCGTATGCGGGGTTTTCCCGGTTCCGCCCACCGTAATATTCCCGATGGAAATGACCGGTATTTCAAATTCTGTTGATTTCAGAAATTTGTAGTCATACAGGCTATTTCGGATGTAAACAACAAGCCCATAGATCCACGAAAACGGATATAATAAGATTTTAAGCATGGGTGAATTTTGTCTTACGAAGTTATTAAAATTCGTGCATAAAAAAAGAAGCCGACGAAAACGCCAGCTTCTGATTTATTCTGATCGACCCAATAAACAAACGTTAGTCCAATCGAATATCAAAAGGCATACGCGCCAAAACACCACGTGTTTGCTTGATTTGTTTTAATTGCTGATACACCGGAGCCGCATCGCCCAGCTCTTGATTGATCACCCACATGCGTGCTGTTCCCGACAGTTCTTTCAGCCATTCTTCAAACGGATCCTTGATTTCGGGCAGCGCCTTGATCCGGTAGCGGTCGAGTCCGGCCATTTCTTGGGCCAAAGCAATGGCATCATTAATGCCCCCATACTGATCGATCAGTCCAATTTCGAGGGCGCTTTCGGCAGCCCAAACGCGGCCTTGTCCTATTTCATCCACAGCTTCTTGCGTCATGTTCCTGCCTTCGGCTACACGGCTGGTGAAGGTTTTGTAACCTTCTTCAATGTAGTTTTGCATCAAACCCTGTTCAAAGCTGGTAAGTGGGCGGGTGAGCGACAAAATATCGGAGTGCTGGTTGGTGTTCACCACATCCTGGGTGATGCCCAACTTGTGGGACATGAGCTCATTGATGTTGGGGATGACTCCGAAAATGCCAATCGATCCGGTAATGGTGGTGCGGTCGGCCAAAATGGTATCAGCGGCCGCGGCAATATAATAACCACCCGAAGCCGCCACGTCACCCATTGAGGCAATAACAGGTTTGGCGTCGGATGCCAGTTTCACCTCGCGCCAGATGACCTCGGAACCGTAGGCGCTACCGCCCGGCGAGTTGATACGCAACACGATGGCTTTGATGGAACTGTCGCGTCGGGCTTCGCGAATCGCGCGCGACAATTTTTCCGAATCAATGTCATCAACTCCGCCGCCAGGCATGTCAATACCGCCGCTGGCATAAATCACTGCAATTTTATCTCTCGCCAAGCCTTTCCCGTCGGTAGGAGCAGGCACTTTCGCGTACTTTTTCACTTCCACCACCTGCACATCTTTATTTTCGCGGGTTCCGGTCAGTGCCTTCAAATCATCAATCACCTGATCCTTGTACTTCAAGCTATCCACCAACCCTAGGCTTAACAGGTAATCGGCGGTACGAAAGGTGGTTACGCCGTCAGCAAGTTCGTTGAGTTTCTCCACCGAAATATTTCTTGATGCTGAAATATCGGCCAGCATTTGTGTCCAAAGACTGCTGGTATATTTTTCGGTTTGAAGCCGGTTTTCAGGGCTCATTTCCTCCAACATGTATTGTTCAACCGCGGCCTTGAATTTACCATGCCGAATCACCTGCATTTCCACGCCCACTTTCTCCAGCGCATTTTTGAAAAACAAGTGTTGCGAACTCAATCCTTTCAGCTCGAGCATTCCTTTGGGGTTCAGCACCACCTGGTCGGCCACCGAAATCAAATAGTAGGCCTTTTGTGAAAGGGCTTCACCGTAGGCATAAATAAATTTGCCGCTTTCCTTAAAGTCGATCAACGCATTGCGAATTTCTTCCACGCTGGCCAGCCCGGCATTGATCGTTGACGGATTCAGGTAAATGCCTTCAATGTTGTCATCTGTTTTGGCTTTTTCGATACAGGCCAGAATCTCGTCCAATCCGGTTTGCCGGGCTCCCGAAATGCCAGGAATATCGAGATCATTGAATGGATTTTTGTTGGCGCGCTCAATAACTTCATCTTCCAGACGAAGCATCAATACGGTTTTATCTTTCACCGTAACGGTTTGTTCGCCCATCGAAACCAGCGAGGACAGGATTCCGATGGATAAAAACATCATCAAAAAGCCGGCAATCATTACGCCTACAATGGTTGCCAGGGTGTACTTCAAAAAACTCTTCATGGTGGTAATTTATGTGTTGTGGTTTATAACTTTGTATTTGCCAGGAATAGGTACGAATTTAAACAATTCGTTACAATTAAGTTCACCGACTGGTTTATTATTTTATTAATCATCATTGAAAAGATGGCACAACTCTATTTGTTGCTTGGCGGAAATTTAGGCGATAAGCAGCAGCTTTTTGCGAATGCACTGGAAATGATTGCATCCGACATCGGAGAAATCACCGCCCGGTCGGCTGTTTATGAAACAGAGCCTTGGGGATTTGAATCCGATGATCTGTTTTGGAACCAGGTGGTGGTGGTTGAAACCAGTTTGCAGCCATTGGCGCTTCTGGAGCAAACCCAGCGAATTGAAAAGCACCTGGGACGGGTCCGACACGCACAACAGTACGTTTCGCGCCTAATTGACCTGGACCTGTTATTTTACGACAAGCAGGTTATCCGGCATCTAAGGCTGGAAATTCCGCATCCCCGCATCGCCGAACGCCGCTTTGTGCTGGAACCGTTGGCCGAAATCGCGCCTGACTTCCTTCACCCGGTACTCCATAAAACAATCGCCCAACTGCTTGCCGACTGTCCGGACCAGCTGGCGGTTAACAAACTGAAAGCATAGTGTACCATTGTGCCAACTACGGTCATGTTTAAAGTGAGCTACCTTTATACACAAATATGATGCGTCACAAGAACGACTAAATTTATAGGCCTACCCGAGAAAAGCGGGTTACCCAAACGGGGGTTTTTCGTCAGCTGCCGGAAGCCTTTTTGTCGCTTCCGAAGACCTTTTCGAGAGTGTTCAATTAAGAGGCCGCTCTGTACGGCCTTTTAGCTACTCCATGCAACTTATTGGATGCAAACGGCACCCAAAAGCCTGCTCTGAGCACCCAATAACCTGCTTCGAGAACCCTATAGCCTGCTCCGAGCACCCAATGACCTGCTTCGAGGACCCTATAGCCTGCTCCGAGCACCCTAAAACCTACGACATGAGATAATTCACTTTCTCTAATTTCAAAAAAACACTAACTTGTTGCGCCATACGAGTCATAGCTGAATAAAAATCTTAAAAAACTGCAAAATGGGTAAGCGAACAAAATTCCCAACGGTGTTTTGGGTAGCCAACAGTGTTGAAGTGCTGGAGCGCTTCGCGTATTACGGCATTTACATGAGTTTCGGTATTTACATGACCGAACTGGGTTTTTCGAAAGGGGACCTGGGGGTTGTACAAAGTATTTTCCTGGCGCTGTCGTACCTGGTGCCGCTGTTTTCGGGAACTTTTGCCGACCGGTACGGCTTCAAAAAGATGCTGCTCATTTCGTACCTGGCTTATCTGCCGGCCATTTTATTGCTCATCCTTACACAAACCTTCAGCGGCATTGCGCTCACCATGCTCACCATTGGCTTTGCTGCAGGCTTATTTAAGCCACTCATTTCGTCAACGGTTCGGGCAACCACCGACTCGACCAACAAAACACTGGGCTTTGGTATTTTTTACCAGATGGTCAACCTGGGTGCCTCGTTTGGGCCCATCGTCATGGGCAAACTGCGCGGCTGGTCGTGGGACTACGTTTTTTACACGGCAGCTGCAACCGTAGGCCTGATGTTCATCATCACCCTGCTGTTTTACAAAGAGCCTGACCGCGAATTGGAAGGCGTTACGCTGAAGCAAAAGTTCAAGGATATGGGCGAAGCGCTGTCCGACATCAAGTTTCTGAGTTTTCTCACGCTGCTGGGTGTGTTTTTCTGGCTGCCATTCTGGGCCTTTTTCAATGTGCTGGCGGTTTACATTAACGACTACATGGACACGGCCGCGCTATACGAATCGGTGCGGATGGTGCTGGGTACCGGTGTTGCCCGGTTTATTTCGAACCAGGACGGCGGGGTTTGGCGGCTGAATGCCGAAGCCATTTCGCATACCGGCTACATCATCATCGTCTTCCAACTGCTGATCTCGCGAATTTTTGAAAAGCGGGCAGCCATTCCTTCGTTTATGATTGGATTGCTAATTGCCGCGTCGGGCTTTGTGGTACTCGGACTGTCGGTAACCTCCATCAACGGACTGGTCTTTCTCGGTGTTTTCCTGTTTGCCATTGGCGAAATGATTTCCTCGCCCCGAATCCAGGAATACATCATGTGGATTGCTCCCAAAGAAAAAGCGGGCCTGTATATGGGGACCAACTTCTTATCCGTCTTTATCGGTGCTACTTTGAGCGGGATTTATACCGGGCTGATGGGCCGTTTCGAAAGTGCAGGGCATCCGGAATATATCATGTACACGCTGACCGCCCACACCTTGCTGGGTATTCTGGCAATCTCCATTTTTGTAAAAATCGCGGGCGGGTTCCAGGAGCGAACAGAGTAGTTTACTGATTGAGAATAAACAGCTAAAAGAAGCTGTAAAAAAGTCAATTACACAAATTAAACACGAAGGCACCAAACCACAAAGTATTGTCAAATAAATTAATTCGTGCCTTGGGGCCTTCGTGTTTAAACTCGTTACTAACGGGACAGCCTCTTGGCTATCGAATGTCTTTTAGTGGGAATCAACCTTGGGGCCGAATGCCAGATCACCAGCATCACCCAGCCCAGGAACAATGTATGATTTGACGGTCATTTCGTCATCGATAGCTCCAACCCAAAGCGTGACATTTTCGGCGTCAATCATTTCCTGAACATACTCCACTCCTTTTTTACTGGCAATAATCGCCACCAAATGCACGTGGCTCGGCTCACCCTTTTGAAGCAAAGCTTTATAGCCTATTTCCATCGAAGCGCCGGATGCCAGCATGGGGTCAGACAAAATCGCCACTTTTTCATTCAAGTCCGGCGAAGCCAGGTACTCAAATTCAATATGAAATTCGCCTTGGTCATCGTATTTGCGATAGGCTGAAATGAAAGCATTTTCGGCCCGATCGAAATAATTCAGTAGTCCTTGCTGGAGTGGCAAGCCTGCGCGTAAAATGGTAGCTAAAACGGGTTGTTGAATCAATTTAGGAACCTTAGCAATTCCCAGTGGCGTTTTTACCTCATTGATTTTGTAATCCATCGTTTTGCTGATTTCGTAGGCAAAGATTTCGCCGAAACGTTGCAGGTTTTTTCGAAACCGCAAAGGATCCCGTTGAATCTCATGATCACGAATTTCTGCAAGATATTGATTGAAAATAGAATTGGAGTCGCTCAGGTTGATTACGTTCATGTCAAAAAATTTTGGCGAAAATAGCGATTTTTTCTTTTAAACGGGTAGCTAACTGAAGATAAAATCACCTTCGCCATCTTGAATTTTGCGCATAGCCGCTGAAACCGGAAAGGATGAATAAATTCCGTGTTCTATTTTTTTATGAAATAAAAACGGGTTGGGTCGCTTCCTTACTTCATGCGCCAGTTTGGGATTGAGTACAGTCAAGGATTCGACTTTATTTTTAACTGCCACACGAATCAGAAAACGAGCTGCAATCCGCATACTGTCGTATGGTAATTGAAGGTGAACGGTTCGCATATGACCATCGCGCAGCAAAACCACAATAAACCCAATCAGCTTCTCTTCCTGAAAAATTTTGATGGTTCGATACTTAAACTGTCCGGCAAAAGATAAGAATGGGTAGTTGTGTACAAATTGATCATCGGTTAGCGAAATCCACGGATAATTTAAAATCCATTCCAGCTCCCGCCGCCCACGGGCAAACAGGTACGAATCCTTTTTCGATTCGGCCATCGTCAGGCAGGTTTCATCCGGCAGGGCCGACTCCTTCATAGAAAAATGCCTCACGCGCAAGGGACGAAACAACAGGTGCGTAAAACTTGCTGCCAGGCGAATAAATAAATCAAGAACCGGCAGCAGAAAATCCAGTTTCGGATGTCGTTCGGCCAGCACCTTCCGGCTTTTGAAATAGAAATAAAACCTGGTGCCGTGATCCAGGTACACGGTTTGAAACTGCTTTGTTTTGAGGTAAAGCTGCAACGAAGCCGGCGCGTAGTTGGTAAACATGAGCCGCTCGTCCCAATCTTTTAATGCTTCGTCAAGCAACTTTTTCGAATACCCTTGCCTGCGGTGGCCGGGATGCACCCAATTCCCACTCAGCCAGGCAAAACGTTTCGATTGATTCATGAGCCGGGCCGCAAACACAGTCCGAAAAGCAATCAACTTATTCTCTTCGTGTAAAAGATACAGAACAACATCGGATGGTTCAGCATGCGGGTTGTTCAGATAGGATTGGATCCGGGCCAAACTGATTGGTTTGGTGTCAAACGTCCGAAAGCGTTCGCTCCTGCCAAAAGCCTCCAAATCCTGCAGACGGATCTTAGTTAGTTCCATACACTATTCTCTTTTTGCCACATGTTGATCAACCAGCCGCTTGAGCTGGTAGGATAAATATTCTGCTTTCAGCAAATCCCGGGCAGTTTTGTAACCTGCCCGTTCCATCGGTAGCCGCTGGTGATGTCGGGTTTCTTTTTCAAACTTAATGCCCGCCGTTCCGAAAGTAAGATCGCACAATCGTTCGCGCCTGATGGCATCAAATACGAAAGGCGACACCCCAAAATCGGTAAACGGAAAAGCAAAGGCCTTAATTTTTGGAGAGAAGTTGGCTCCAAGCCACTCCATACTTTCTCTTATTTCGTCAAGCTGACTTGCTTCGTCCAGCAACCAAAACTCCGGATGGTCCCAACTGTGAGCGCCGATCGTAAAACCATCGCGTTCCAGCTGAGACAGCTGTTCCAAAGTCATGTACGGATTTTCCTTCTGCAAATACTCCTGCCAGTCAAGGCCCACATCTTCGGCCATTTGGTCAAGCGACATCAGGTCGGCATAGGTATTTTGCAAATCCGACATCACCCCTTTTTTGGCAAAAAATTGATTCAGTACTGCCGCTTTATAGCGATGAAAAAGATCGTGATTATCGACAAACGCGGGGTTGACAAAGAAAGTTGCCGGCACACCTTTCTCCTTTAGAATCGGGGCAATGACGTCAAAACATTGCCGCAGGCCATCATCAAAACTCAGGTGAAAACAATTCTTTAGATTCATTCCCGAATGAAGCTCTTCCAAAGTAATCGGTTCGAAATACGCCAACAAAAAATCCAGATCCTCGCGGAACCGTTTGGTCGACAGCACGCGATAATTGTACTGAAAAGGATGATCGTGATCGCTAACCAGGTGATAAAAAGGTAAAAGGACGGGCACGTCGTCGCCTGCGCTCAGTTGCGCGAGTGAAAATGGCCGTGCGGCCAGCGATATCATTTGCGATAGTATCTTCATTCTTTCAACCATTTAATCCACCAGGGCAAGTTGTTGTACCTAAACTGGTGATACGTTTCGGGCGTTGCTCCAAAACCTTCGTACAGACGGGCGACTCCGGGAATCATCGAACCTTCAAAATCCAACAGATAATCCTTGCCGGCGTGTTCCGAAATAAACCGGTCAATTAGAAAATACATGGCATAGTTTTTTTTCCCTTCGGCGCTGCTGGCAGCATTCAGATAAGTTACCCGTTGCTTATTTCTGATAAAAAAAGCGGCGGCGCACAGCTCGTTACCAGACGAATACACACCATAAATTTGCCCCAGGCTCCGCGTTAGCGAAAAAGCCAGAATATTGCGGAGCGCCCTCAATTCCTTGTCGGACAGCTTGACCGACAAGTTGTTCTTTTTGAATCGAATATATTCCTCGGCCGAGATACTGCTCACCAAATTGAGCTGGTGCTTGGCTGCCTTTTTCAACTTCCTCCGGGTGTGCTTTGAATAATTCCCGGCCAGCACCTCGTAAGCCTCGTTAAGCCAAAGCATGAGGTTGGTTCGCTTTTCATAGGTCCCCGCACTTTCAACCGGAAGCTGCATCGCATTCAAATTTATTTCGGCAAAAGGAAACCGCACGCACAGTTCATCCAAAAATTGACGGCTAATTTCCTTTGTTGGCGTTGGAAAAATTCCGAGCTGCTGGCAAAATGGCGGCTGATATAAATAGGTAATGCCCATTTTTTTGCGGAAGGTGAGTGGCATCACATATTGGTAGTTTCCCAAGACCAAGGCATCCCAACGATCGCAAATTTTGTCAAGATACCACGACTGTGCATATACCAAGTCATTTGGTGCGTTCTCCAGGCACCGATCCCATTGGTCCGTATCCACCTCGTCATATTTTATGTAGTTTATTCGCTGCTGATTCATCCTTGTATTTAATCGCCTGTTCCGTCATTTGCTCAAAAACCGTTCGCCAACCGGCCCATTCTCCCTGGTCGCTCAAGCTCTCATTATGCCATAAACTTATAAAAGTTCCTCCATAATTTCGAATTTCGAGCATCATTTCGCCGATGATCTCCTTTGCCTCATCGGGTGAGCACTTTAAATGATTTTTGAAAGCGACATCCATAAACTGAAAAGGATGAATCCTCAACCTGGTTGGTGCATCTTTATTCAGATCATAAAACCAAAACGCACTGGACGTTCCGGCTCTGAAACCTACCTGATTGGCATAACCCAGCGTGTAATCATCATGGATTCCGGCTTTAATCAATCGCCGATACGTGGCGGGGAGCTTCAGCCGCAGAAAATGTTGCCGCGATGACCTGACCTTTCGTTGGGTAATTGCTTCCAGCGTTTTAATTTCCCGCCGGAGTTCTCTTTTATTCTTCGTTGATCGATAGGAAGGATGAATGCCCAGCTCAAAGTCTTCACTTAAACGTCGAACCAACTGCTTCAATTGCTCATTTTCCGGCGAAACATTGCGGTCGTATTTACTGGCTTTACTCAGCAAAATAAAAAAGTGCAACAGCTCTTTCCGTCCGCCATAAAGTTGACGAATATAGTCGTACGTGTCGTACGGATCTTTTTTTTCGCCCCGAATAACCTGCAGGCGTTCTTCATTGCGTTGCCTGTTACCATTCAGAAAACCCTTGGCCAATGCGCCCGCCGTACGCAGCCAGCTTTTGTTTTTATACGCCCAGGCATTGTCGATGTCGATGGTTGACCGGAAATCGAAACGGGGAGGCTGGTATTCAAAGTCAGCATAAATTTTGCTGATTTTTTCAGCAACAATATACGCCCACTGATTTACAACCGGCTTATGCAGCAAATTATTTCGATATAAAATACTGTGATGTGAAGGGTAACGCTTGTGCTCATCGAACTCGCGCATCAGGTATTCTTCGTAGCGGCTAATCAAATAAAAGCTGGCCGCGAAAGGATCAAACGGCAAAAACGAGTCGGCTGACGATTCGAAAAAATAAACGTCATCTTCGAACGGAACCGCCTCTAAACTTTGAAAATTAATGTGGTGCTGAAAAAGGATCGGATGCGGATGCATTTTCAGCGGACAATCCAGCGGAAGCAATGAATAATTGATTTTGGGAAATGAGCTCCTTTTAAACTCATGCAAATTGTCGGTGATCATTACCGGCACCCGCAAAACATCTTCAAACAGAAACCGGAAGATGTATTGCAAGCGGTTGGTTATTTCCTGGGTAAATACAACGAGCATGATTTGATGTTATAATAAGCCTTCGTCAGCAAAGCTAAGATACTGATCGTGGGCGATAATTACATGATCGAGCACACTAATTTCCATCATTTCTGCAGCATCTTTAATTTTTTGGGTCACTTTTTTGTCTGCTTCGCTGGCCAGCACATTTCCCGAAGGATGATTATGGCACAAAATAAGTGAGCAAGCCAGCTTTTCCAGGGCAAACTTCAGAATTAACTTCACATCAATCACTGTTCCTGTCACTCCTCCCTGGCTGACCATAAACTTATCAATCACGGTGTTGGACCGGTTCAAAAGCAAAACCCAGAATTCCTCGTGCGGCAAATCTTCCAACAGCGGACGAAAATATTTGGCAGCATCGTTGCTATTGGTAATCACTGTTTTAACGGCTGCGCCATTTTCTTTTCGTCGGCGGCCCAGCTCCAGGGCGGCCATAATATTCACGGCCTTGGCTTCGCCAATACCACGAAACTTAAGCAGGTAGGAGGCATCTTTTTTACTGAGTGCCGATAAATCGTTGTTCACCGCCATGAGTATGCGCCGCGAAAGTTCTACTGCCGACTCTTTTGAATTGCCGGAACCGATTAAAATTGCCAGTAATTCGGCTTCGGAAAGCGAACGGGTGCCTTTGGTTAGCAGCTTTTCGCGCGGACGATCTTCAACAGCCCACTCCTTAATACTTGGTTTTTTATACATGATTGTTCATTTGCAATAACCCAAGTTATGAAGAATGAAGGAAATACGGAAGTGCGCCCAACAAATTAGCGCAAAAAAAAAGCCTCTTCAAATTGAAGAGGCTCTCTAAAATATTTTTTTATCGCTTATAGCTTGCTAATATGCTGGGCTAACTTTGATTTTAAATTGGCTGCTTTGTTCTTATGAATCAAATTCTTTTTAGCCAATCGATCAATCATCGAAACAACTTTTGGAAGTTCTGCCACAGCAGCATCTTTCTCGCTTACCTGGCGAAAATCGCGAACTGCGTTACGCGTAGTTTTGGCATAGTACTTATTGTGTACTTTCTTTTTTTCGTCTTGACGAATTCTCTTTTTTGCCGATTGATGGTGTGCCATTTTATGTTTCTTCTGATAAATTAATTAAGTAGCCCGTAGGGGATTCGAACCCCTGCTACCAGGATGAAAACCTGGCGTCCTAACCCCTAGACGAACGGGCCATCATTTTCTTTCCCTGAAATTGGGACTGCAAAAATAAATCAAATTCTGAAGCCACCAAATATTTTGTCAGGATTTTTTCTGAAATCAACATCATCTTCGTTAAGAAATGTCGTTTTCGATTTCAGCGATGCAAAGAAATGGAAGATTTTTAAATTATCAAACAAAAATTGAAAAAATTTATTTCCACTCTACAATTGTTCCCCGATCCCTATTCAGAAGCGCTTGGGGCATGGATGCGCTCATTTCTTTCCACAACAGATCGACCAACTTGTTTTTTGCAAAGTGACGCGAATAAACCAAACTCACCTCGCGCAAGGGGGTCACATCGCTAAAACTACGAACGTGCTTTCGGCGGCTTTCAGCCATATCAACTGAAGCCAGCTCGGGAATGAGGGTAATTCCACCTTCCTTATCGATAATATTCATGAGTGTTTCCAGTGAGCCTGCTTCAAAATGAAAGGGCAATTCTTCGTTGGACGCCCCTTTAAAAGAACACAGATTAACCACTTGGTGACGAAAACAGTGGCCATCGCTCAACAGCCAAATCTCGGGGGTGGCAATATCTTTCACCTTAATTTTTTCCTTGTTGTGAAGCGGATGTTTTTCATGCGAATAAAGCATCATTTCCTCATAAAAAATCGGGCGTTCGTTTATCCGTTCTTCTTTTAACGGGGTAACCAGCACGCCAACATCAAGCAAATCGCGTTTCAGGTGATCCACAATATTCTCGGTGGTCAGTTCCTGAACCGTAATCAGAATGTTGGGGTATTTCCGTTTGTAGTTGCCGATAAACAGCGGCAACAGGTATGGCGCCAGGGTTGGAATAATTCCAATCTTCAACTCACCGGAAATCAAATTCTTATGATCTTTGACAATATCGTTTACCTTTTCTGTTTCCTTCAGAATGATCCGGGACTGCTCAATGATTCGCTTGCCCACATCAGTTGGGATGAGCGGTTGCTTGCTCCGGTCGAAAATGATAATCTCCAAATCTTCTTCCAGCTTTTTTATTTGCATGCTCAGCGTTGGTTGTGTAATAAAACAATGCTCGGCAGCCCGTCCAAAATGCCGGTAGGTATCAACGGCAACAATATATTCTAACTGTGTGAGTGTGATCATGGTTTTTCATATTTAAAGTTGCTAAAAATAGAAAAAATCGATGAAAAGGAACCTCACTTCGCGAAAAGTTGCTGGCGCACCCACTCAAACAAGGCCACACTTAACGCATGGGAAATATTCATCGACTTGCAAGGGCCGGTCATCGGAATATGCAGGCTTTGTTCGCAACGGGAAATTAGCTCGTCCGACAATCCATGCATCTCGCTGCCCAGCAGAAAAGCCACTTTTGCCGGAAGCTTTGTAGTAAATAGATTTTTAGAATTCTCGTTGGTTTCGATGGCCACCAACTTATAATCGTCAGGAATTGACTGAAAGAATTCAGCGAAACTAATCGTCACAAGCCGGACATTTTTAAAACTCAATCCGGCTGTTTTTTTGATGGAGCTTTCGCGCTTTGGATTTTCATCATCCAGCAAATACAAGGTGTCGCCTCCCACATTATCAACCAGTCGCATCAAACTCCCCACATTTTCCGGATTCTTCACTTTCCAGGCAGCAACAAGGGGTTTGGCGGGCAGCCCAGGATAGTTTTGCGACTGAAAAAAAGCGACTGAATTTGTTTCCATCCTGATAATTATTAATTTTCTTTGGTGAATTGAAACTACGAAGGAAATTATTTAAACGCATTTGTCCATGAATCTGAGTCGGATTTTTTTTATTGCCTTGATTGCCGCCCTGTTGTTTTCCTGTGGAAAATCTGAGAAAGAATTGGCCGCCGAACGGCTTACGCTTGCGGAAAACACCTACCAAAAAGGGGACACCACGCAAGCTTTGCAACACCTGGACACCCTCAGCATGAAATACAAAGGCGCCATTGAAACACTGGTTAAAGCCGATCAATTCAGAAAAAAAATATACGGTGATTTGTTTTATCAAGCGCAGGATGAAATGGATTCGCTACAGGTGAAACTGGAAAAGCTGGAAGCCAAATTTGTTAAGGAGAAAACCGATTTCGACCGCTACACGCAATACGTTCACAAGCGCCAGCAATTTGAAAGACGCTGGGATAAATCATTCATTCAAATTCATTTGGACGAGCGGGGCGAGCTGTACATTTCGAGTAACTATTACGGCGACCAATGGCTTGAACATACCGGCTTGCGGGTTTACGACCAAGACATTCAGGCAAAAACCGAAAAGGTTGAGCTGGACAATGTGCTGAACCACCGCAGTGATTTTATGGAGACCAAATGGGAAAAAGTGTCGTACCGCGACGGTGCCGACAATGGTGTGATTGAATTTATTGCCGAACATGCCGACCGCAATTTGAAAGCCGTATTCCTGGGCTCGCGCTACTACTACATCATTTTGGAAGAATACGACAAGCAGGCGATCAAGGACGCCCTGGCCCTGTCGGCACTTTTGAAACAAAAAGCCAAGCTCGAAAAGCAGATCCAATCGCTTCAATCGAAAGTTGGCTAATACCCCCACGGCTTTCGTTTCATTTTGAAGTGATTGATCGTCTTTTGAACTTCGGCAAACTGCCCCAAAGAGAAAAAGAAGCAGTCAAAAGACGCTCCCCCATCATTCCGAAGAGAAAAAAATTGCTCCGTAAGCACTGCCGGGTGCTTTGAACAGGAGGAAAAGAACTTCGAAGGCCATCTTAAGTGCTTCGGACGGCGAAAATTAATGCTCAAATGCCTTCCGCCGAAGTTGGAACGCACAAAAAGGTGGTTTAAACCCTTTCCCGAATGCTTTGAATAGCGAAAAAAGTGGTTGAAACGCTATTCCGCGACGTCTTTGAGCATTCGTACTAATTCAGTGACTATTCGGAATTGCTCTGTGAGTGTTCGGAATTGCTCTGTGGATATTCGGAATTGCTCAGTAAGCATTCGTAGTGACTCCATGCATATGCGAAATGGCTCAGTGAGCATTCGTAGTTGCTCAATGGGTATTCGGAATAGTTCGATGGATATACGAAACAGTTCTACAAGCCTTCGCGCTTATCTCATAATAAATTGAAGGATTACCCTCCGGTAATGTTCATTAAACTGTGTCACGATTAGAATTTTGATGTTGATTTGCTGTTGGAATGTTGATAACTTCGGCCAAGCC
>NZ_LGIA01000044.1 GCF_001270965.1 Sunxiuqinia dokdonensis
AAACCGAATGAAAGCGGTTCAAAACCGAACTCATTCAGTTCGCAGGTGAATGAGTTCGGTAAAAAGGTGAATGAAAGCGGTTCTGAACTGAATGAATTCTACTCGGAACAGAATCAATCCGATCCTGCTTAGCATGAATGCACATGGTACCTGTCTGGCGGATCGGATTTATTCTTTCCGGTATAAAACGAGGGTCGAGCGCTGCCTTAGCCCATGCTTGCAAACTATTGATTCAGCAAGTTGGTCACGGCGCTTACCAATGCTTTTTTGTCTTGTGGCCGCGGAGCGCTCATATTCACAATATTTCCTTCTTTATCAATCAACATGTAAGTCGGGAAACTTCGGACGGATAGCCTGCGTTCGATCATGGCCTGTTGTTCGCGGGGCAAACGGTAATGCACCGCATTCTCGCCAGTCAACTGGTTTTCGCGGATGATGTTCTTCCAGGAAGCCTCGGGCGAATTATTGGCAAAATACATGAAGATGACATCCTTATCTTTTAAATCCTCTTTGACAAATTTCACATACTGCATTTGCCCCTTACAGGGACCGCACCAAGTTCCCCAAAAATCAACATAGATCACCTTTCCCCGGTAGGGTTCTATCAACGAAGCCAGTAATGAATCGGCGTCTTTGGCCTCTTTCAGGTGATCCGTATTTTTCAAACTTTCAATATAATAGATGTCCTGGGTGATCAGCTCCCGGTAGTAATTGTTTGGTTCGTCTACCCTGGCTGCAAAAACCGGATTCTGAACCCTTTGCTGAAACGTCTCATACAAGTCTGCCGGAAGGGAAGTCTTTCTATAATCCAACAGCCAATAGAATTTTTGAGTTTCAAACAGGTCCTTTAAAAGCGGATCTTTGACTTCTCGATCTAAGTGTGCCAGGTCTGCTTCCAGACGCATTTTGTCAAACAATAGAGAAGTAATCTCCCCCCATTCATTTTTCATGAAATTCTTGACTTCTTCTCTTTGAAAGAGTTCATTCAATTTCAGACTGGCATCTTCATAAGGCTTGGATGCTTCGGCGATGGTGGCCGAATCGGCATTTTCCATTCTTAGCTTACCCAGGATTTCATAAAACTCCTTGGATTTTGCAATAGCCTGATTTTCTTGCTCCGACAGTTTTAAACGTCCTTCCTTTTCCAGGTACCGCAGCCCATCTATCGATGAGACTGAGTGACTCGCCTTTCCACTTATTTCATGCTTGTATCCCATATAATCTCTCATAAACAAAAGATAATCTCGAGCTAATGTATAGGGTTTAACAGGTTCATTTTGATAGAGCGTATCCGAAACATATTCCATATACCCTTCCGGAAATTGTTCCCTTTCATTTCGGTCTAAAGAAAATCGCTTTTGCATTATATAAAAAGCGATCTGGAACCGGTAATTTTCCTGGTGGTAATATTTAAATTTCTCAGACTGGGTTGGATTTTCTTCCAGGTAATTTTGGAGATGATCATAGCTTTTTTGCAATTCTTCTTTTTTCACTTCCAGGAATGGCATCGGCTTCATGTTGCTCATTTTCGCGTAGTCCTCCCGACTCATCCCCTTATTAGGATGAAATACCTCATAGGCTGCGACTTCGTTGTGAAATCGTTCGTTATCGCCCATCACAAGATGCTGCTGAGTAGAAAAGTCATAAAACAACAGGCAACGCTCCCCGGGCTCCATGACGGCAACTTTTGTCATCCGCCCCCAGTCGAGGTAAACCTGCGTGGTGTTCATTAAAGGGAATTTTAAAGTGAAAATCCCGCGCTCGTCTACATCGGCATAAAATTCAACCTGTTCTTGGGTTAACGGGTCTCTTATAGAGACACTAAATGGTTTGTCAACCGAATTATTCCGAAGTAAACCTCGGATGGTAACCGTATCCACTTTGAGGAATCCGGTATCCAGAAATTTAGTATGGTCGGCAGTTGCGTAGGCCGGGAGATGTTTTTCACACTTGAAATAGGTCTGCTCTTTTTCTCCGTCAATTTTCACCTGACATAAATCTTTCGCAGTAAGATCCAGATCGAGGTGAATGGTCTTTCCTTGATTCTCTAACACAATTTCACACGACGAATCATCGAATTCCAGTGATTTGTATGTGTAGAATTCGCCGTTGAAAATGGCCGTTTCTTCAAAAAAACCAAGTCGCCATTGATTGCTGTTTTTCTCCGCCCAATTTCCCAATATCCTATAAATGTCTGGATTACTGGCCAGGGGAACATAGCCTACATTCTTCAAATTACTTGCTACAAGCAGGTTTTTATCTGAATAGTTAAGCACATAAACGAATTTGTGTATTTCGTCGTTCTTAACAAGGATCCGGTATTCTTTATCAAGATAATGGCCAATGGAAACCACATCCCAGTCTTCGTTATTAAAAAAAAGCTTGTTGTTGCCATGCAGCTGAAAAGTAACGACACCGTCGCCCTTAGTCCATTTCTTGAACAGCGGTGCCGGCATGTCGGAAAAAGCAACCGGTTCGGTGTCGACCGGATATTCGAGCAGCGAACAGCTTTTTGTTTCTGTCCAGCCTGAGAATTTTAGCTGCGCGGTTTTCCCGTCAAAACCTTCAATACTCAAGCTGATCGTATTGCCTTCTTCGGGCTTGAGCGTAATTTGGTAGCTGTGGTCAGTCCCTTCAACGACCTCCGTAACCTGATAAATTTTATAAAAAAACTCAACATAGGTTTCGCCCACTCGAGCGCCATCCCAATCTCCCTTGTTTTGTACCTCAAAATGCCAAAACCCCTGTAGTTCTTGAGGAATTTGTGTTTTGTTTTGAGCGACTACTGATCCACACAATAATAAAATAAAAGTAAAAATAAGAACGAGTTTAGGTTGTTTCATCGGTTTTAAGTTTTGATTAGCTATGATTTTATTTGCAGACTAACTGTCGGAAAATGCAGGGCAAGTACTTCATTAGGCTTCAATTATATATTGCTTGGTCGATTTGAGAAAGGTTAAATATAATAATATTCTGAAATATATGCTAGTTTGTTTGCCAGTTTGATATGTTTAGTGTTGAAATCGCATTTTGACTTGTGTTATTACAAAGTATGGATTTGGGCAATGCTCAAAGTAGTTATGGTGTGAAGCTGTCGCTCCTTCATACCCAAGCATCTGAAATCGGAGCAATAAACGCGAATTGAACGGCTGCCTGCGATGAATAACTTCCCAGGTTTATCGTTGAAGAGTGGACTTGGAGTAAATCCTTTGATCGGGGCGGACGCCTGTTTTTGGAATAGTTCGTTGATTCGAGCGCATAAAAAAAGCCTGACCGAAGCCAGGCTTTTAATAATACAAGTAGTTGTAAATATCGTTAATTGAAGGAGCCGACTTGGAAAAGTACCCGCTCCAATTTCAGAATTAGTCTACTTTAGTTACGTTCGTTGCAATTGGACCTTTGTTACCTTGTCCAATTTCAAATTCTACTGTTTCGTCTGTTTCCAGACCAGCATAGGCATCAGCTAAACCAGAGCGGTGTACAAAGATGTCTTTGTTGTCCTCGGTCAGGATAAATCCAAACCCTTTGGTTGCATCATACCATTTTACAGTACCTTTCATAATCAACCTCCTAAATTAGTAGTTTGACCTGAAATTGTTGTCTCTACGGCCATAGCCGCCGCCACCGCCACGGTTGTTGCCGCCACGGAAGCCACCGCCACCACGGTTGTTGTCTCTCTTTTTCTCGATAGACTCATTAACAACCATAGAACGACCTTCGACTTCTGCGCCATTCAGTTCTTCAATAGCTTTTTTTGCTTCATCAGCATCAGCCATTTCAACGAATCCAAAACCTTTACTTCTTCCAGTAAATTTGTCAGTGATCAACTTTACTGAAGTTAATTCACCATACTCCTCAAAGATTTCTCTCATATCATCTTCAGTGATTGAGTAGTTGAGGTTTCCTACAAAAATGTTCATAATCAGTATTAAAATAAAAATGTGAATGGCAAATCTAAACTTATTTTGTCGCAAAAAAAAACGATTGCGAAAAATAAATGAATTACAGGTCTATTTTTTCAATATTGATAATCAATAATTTTAATATCAGACTGTTTTCGGTTAAAAAATGGTCTTCCGCTTCGTTCTGCTCCGATTGGATTAGCTTTCCAGAAGGTTGTCGCTGATTGCTTGCAGCGTTTTCTGCTTGAAGGTTGTTGGAACCAGTACCGAAATGTTGTAGCGGCTTCCGCCATAGGAGATCATCCGGATGGGGATGCCTTCCAGTGCGTCAAAGACTTTACCCGCAAACCCACGTTCTTCGGCAATAATATCGCCAACAATGCAGATGATGGTTTGATCCTCGTCAACCTGTACTTCGCCATACTCTTTCAGCTCTGTCACAATGTCCTTCAGCTTGCTGGTATTGTCGATGGTTAGCGATACAGCCACCTCCGAAGTGGAAATCATATCAATGGGTGTTTTGAAGAATTCGAAGATTTCAAACACACTTTTCAGAAAACCATAAGCCATTAACATGCGGTCCGAACGAATTTTGATGGCCGTAATGCCGTCTTTGGCAGCAACGGCCTTAATTCCACTTCCACTGGTTTCCGATGTAATTAGTGTTCCGCTGTCCGTTGGGTTCATGGTGTTTTTCAAACGAACCGGGATGTTGTGCAGTCGGGCTGGTAATACCGTTTGTGGATGGAGGATTTTCGCTCCAAAATAGGCCAGCTCGGCCGTTTCGTTGAACGACAGTTGTTCAATTTTCTTGGTATTGCTCACATAACGGGGATCGTTGTTGTGGAAACCATCAATGTCGGTCCAGATTTGAATTTCTTCGGCGTTAATGGCGGCACCAATCAGCGAAGCCGTGTAGTCAGACCCGCCACGTTGCAGGTTGTCAATTTCGCCTTGTTCATTCCGGCAGATGAATCCCTGGGTGATATAAAAATCCGCTTCGCCTGCTTCCTCCAGCACTTTTTCAATGTTTGTGGTGATGGCGTTTAAATCGGCTGCTTTGTCAGCGTCAATACGCATAAAATCAAGTGCGGGAATCAGTTTGGTTTTGTAGCCATTTTCGAGCATGAGTTGCGTGAAAAGGCCTGTTGAGATTAATTCGCCCTGTGCCAGGATAATTTGTTCTTTGGTGGCGCTAAAGGCGCCGGAAGTCTGTTTCCGGATGGTGTCAATGCTCTTTTTGACGATTTTTTGGCCTTCCAGTTTTCGCGGCTCCGCTTGAAAGAGTTCAGAAACGACTTCCTTATATTTTGCCTCCAGTTTCGCAATATGAGAGCGGGCAACGTCTTTATTTTTTTTGTGTAGATAATCTGCAATTTCGACCAGCGCGTTGGTTGTGCCCGCCATGGCCGACAACACAACCAGTTTTTTTTCTCCGTCGGCAATCAGCTGCATCACAGCATTCATGTTTTCCACGCTTCCAACGGATGTACCACCAAATTTTAAAACCTTCATAGTGTGATTTTTATTCTTTAAAAGTTCTGTTTTAGGGGCACAAAGATTAAAATTTTTTACTGATTTAGAAAGCATTAAAAGAAAATGATGGATATTTATGCACCAACAATGAATAAATATTTGCAGATTGATTGCAGTGCGGTGACGAAGTCTGGGTTTTTCTTTTTTAGCTTGGTGATCTTGAGGTTTTTGGAGTGATCCGAGTTGAATGTAAGCTGGGAATATTACTCATTTTCCAGGAAAGTTTTGATTTTTTTTAGCTGTTGTAGAATAGTTAAGATTTTATAAAAATCTGATTAACTTTGTGAGCAAAGGATTTTTGGTGGATATCCAGTCCCGTTCTCACGGGATTTTATGTGCAGCTAGGGGTGGATGCACGGATATCCACCTTCTTTTTTTAACGCTTGTCTTCTACTCCGGTTCAAATCAGAAGTTTCCGAAAATAGCGTGCTTTTCCGAGTTGAAATAGATGGTGGAGTAAATATGAAACCCTTCGCGATTGGTTGAAAGTTTGCGTTCCATGTAAAGCACCGGATCACCTTTTTTTATTTTCAGCAGTTCCCCTATTTTATCATCCGCTTTAATGGCTTTCAGCTTTTGTTCGCCGCCTTTAATTTCAACCTGGTAGCCCGTGCGCAAAATGTCAAATAACGATTTATTTTCAAAGGTCCTGCTGGTAAATCGTGGCAGGTTGATGTTCGGAATATGATTGATGTCGTAAAAGACCGGGAACTCGTTCACGAATCGTAGGCGTTCCATGTAAATGCAGCCAAAATCTTCTTCGGCTTCCGAAAGTTCAAAGCTGAAGGGCTTTGGCCAGGCTTTGATGGTTGGTTTCTGAAGGATCTGCGTTTGCAGGTATTGTTTCCCAATGGCCGATGATGTGCCCGAGATTGACAAAATGCCGATGTCCTGCGGTGGCTTTTGGACGATGCTGCCTTTTCCCTGTTTCTTATAGATGAATCCGTCCTGCACCAAAGCCTCCAAAGCATGCCGCACCGTTGGGCGAGTCATGTTGTGAACGGTGCATAGCTCATTCTCTGAGGGGAGTAAGCTGCCTTCTTCGTACACGCCCGACAGGATGTGGCGACGAAGCGTTTCGTACAGTTTTTTATACTGCGGTATTCTGTTTCCTTCGGACATAAACTTGTTAAATGAAGCTCAAAAGTAAGAAAATTTATTAATTTTTCACGATCCAACTTGTATATACAAGTTGGATCATGTAAGTTTACAGCCTGAAATTCAAGAAAGGCCGCTATTGTAGATATTTCGTAGCAGTGTGGCGAGTTTGCGTGAAATAAATGTATTAACAAGTGAAATAAAAGCATATGGCTATTCCGGTAATTATGCCTCGCCAGGGGCAATCAGTTGAGACTTGCATCATTGGTGAATGGTACAAGCAGGTCGGCGACCAGGTGAAAGCAGGAGATCTCTTGTTTTCGTATGAAACTGACAAGGCTTCGTTTGAAGAAGAAGCCAAAGAAGATGGCGAATTGTTGGCCGTTTTTTACGAAGAAGGGGATGAAGTTCCCGTATTGACCAACGTGGCCGTGTTGGGAAGAAGTGGCGAGAACATCGAAGAGTTTCGGCCGGGTGGCGTAGGCGAAGCTGCATTGACAGTTCCAGAAGAAGCGGCTCCGGCTGTGGAGTCTGCTCCTGCAGCGGAAACGAAAGAGGCTGTTCTTTCGGAAAAGCGGGAAGGCAAAATCAAAATTTCGCCCCGTGCCAAAGTGATGGCTGAGAAGTTGGGCGTTCCCTACGAGAAAGTTCAGGGTTCGGGCCCTTACGGCCGCATCATTGCACAAGACATTGAAGTAGCAGCCGAATCCTTGCCTAAAATGACGCTGCTGGCACAGGAAAAAGCGAAAGCCGAAGGCTTGGGCGCCGGCGAAATAGCCACAGGCATTGGCGGGCGAGTAGTTGCTGAAAACCTGGTGGCTTATAATCCGGTGTATGGCGACGACTTCGAAGTGAAGAAGCTCACCAACATGCGCAAGCTGATTGCCAAAGCCATGCACCAGTCGCTGCAAAACTCGGCTCAGCTTACCCACCACATGAGCGCCGATGCCCGCCAGATTATGGCACTGCGTAAATCATTCAAGAAGAAACTGGAGGCAGGAGAAGTTTCCCAAAATATTACTATCAACGATTTGGTTTGCTTTGCCGTAATCAAAGCATTGAAAAAGTTTCCGCAGGTGAACACTCATTTTATTGGCGACAGCATGCGCTGGTTTAATAAAGTACATTTGGGATTGGCGGTTGACACCGAACGCGGTCTGATGGTTCCGGCCGTAAAAAATGCCGATGACCTTTCCATCGAAGGGCTTTCGTCTCAGTTGTCGACCGTGGCCGGACAATGCCGCAAAGGAAATATTGATCCGGAATTGTTGAAGCCCGAAGCAGCAAGCTTTACCGTTTCGAACCTTGGAAATTATGGCGTCGAGCTATTTACGCCGGTCATCAACCTGCCGCAAACGGCTATTTTGGGTGTGTGTACCATTGTTCCCCGCCCGAAAGATTTGGGCGATGGTGTATATGGTTTTGTACCAATGATGGGGCTGTCGCTAACCTACGACCACCAGGCGCTGGATGGCGGCGAAGCGACCCTGTTCCTGAAGGAGATCAAGGAGCAAATTGAAAACCTTAGCATATAAAAGACGGAGATTTTAGATGCAGACTGCATGATCAAACATCGCACATCTAGCATCAAACATCAAGTATCCAGTATCAAGCATCCAAACAATGAGTAACAAATTCGATATAGCAATTCTTGGCGGTGGTCCCGCCGGATACGTTGCAGCCGAGCGCGCCGGAGCAAAAGGAATGCGCGTAGTAATTTTTGACAAGAGAGCGTTGGGCGGGGTGTGCCTCAATGAAGGTTGCATCCCGACCAAAACACTCCTGAATTCGGCCAAAGTGTTGGAAAATGCACAGGAGGCCGGCAAGTACGGAATCAACATTGAATCGACTATTTCGATTGATTTTGGAAAGATCATGAAGCGTAAGGACAAAGTGGTGCGCAAGCTGGTTTCCGGCGTTGGGGCTAAAATGAAACACATCCAAGCCGAAGTGGTGATGGCCGAAGCCGTCATCAAAGAAAAACGGGCCGATGTGATTACGCTGACTGCCGATGGCAAGGATTACCAAGCCAGTCGCCTGCTGATTTGCACGGGGTCCGAAGCAGCCGTCCCGTCCATTCCGGGGCTGGACAAATCGATCGTGATGACCAATCGCGAAATTCTTCAACTCAAAAAATTACCCGAGAGTTTGGTGATTATTGGTGGCGGTGTCATTGGGACTGAGTTTGCCGACTTTTTCAATGCCATGGGAACAAAGGTAACTGTGATTGAAATGTTGCCAGAAATATTGACTGGTGTTGATGAAGACATAGCTGCTTTTGTGCGCAAAGAATTTACCAAACGCGGCATTGATTATCACCTGAATGCGAAAGTGACAGAGCTGAGAGGTAAAGAAGTCATTTTCGAAAAGGAAGGTGAAGTCTTTTCCATCACCGGCGATGAAGTGCTGCTTTCTGTTGGGCGGAAGTCAAATGTTGCCGGAATTGGCCTGGAAAACATCGGAGTGGAATTGGCTAGAAATGGAATTAAGATCGACCAGCATTGCCGGACCAATATTCCGAATGTGTATGCTGCCGGCGATGTAACCGGCTTCTCATTGTTGGCCCACACCGCCAGTCGCGAAGGCGAAGTGGCCGTGAACCACATGTTGGGCCGGAAAGATGTGATGCGCTACAATGCCATACCGGGCGTGGTTTACACCCATCCGGAGATTGCCGGCGTTGGGCTGACCGAAGCCGTAGCCAGGGAAAAAGGAATTGAGGTGGAAATCCGCCAGTTGCCGATGGCCTATGCCGGCCGATTCATTGCCGAAAACGAAGGCAAAGACGGCTTTTGCAAAGTGATTGTTGGAAAGAAATACAGGGAAATCCTGGGTGTTCATATGGTTGGCGGAGCCTGCTCCGAAATGATCTGGGGAGCCTGTGCTTTAATCGAAGCCCAACTGCGCGTGCAGGATGTGGAAGAAATCGTCTTTCCACACCCGACCGTGAGCGAAATTATTAAAGAAACCATATTCGCGTTTTAAATAGTTTGAAGTTTTGAGTTTAAAGTTTTGAGTTATGGCAACTATTGAGCGTTTTGAAGACATCAAAGCATGGCAATTGGCCCGCGACCTATGCAAACAGATCAATGGATACACGTTATACACTATTTTTTCAAAAGATTTTAAACTGATTGGGCAAATAAAAGGATCGTCAGGTTCTGTGATGGATAATATTGCGGAAGGATTTGAACGAGGCGGAAATAAGGAGTTTGTTCAATTTTTATCTTTCTCAAAAGGATCAACAGGAGAAGTGAAATCCCAGTTGTACCGTGATCTGGATAATAAATACATCTCACAAACTGAGTTTGACAATGCCTACTCAAAAGCTGATGAAATTAGCAAAATGATTGGAGGTCTCATGTCTTACCTCAGCAAATCTGATATTAAAGGGCCAAAGTTTAAGCGAGAATAGTGCTGTCAGCTTACCCCAAAACTTTAAACTCGAAACTCAGAACTCAGAACTTGTTTCGCAAAGGAGCAAATGGTTTGAGAAAAGAATAAAAATGATAAAAGAGACAAAACTGTAACACAAAACGATATGCCAAAAGTACAATTTATTGATCCGCAAGACGTCAGGAAAGCTGGTGAAGTGACTTTCAGCCCGATTCCTGTCAATCAATACAATAAAAGTATTGAAGAGGAGAAAGCCAATTTCTCCAAAGAAGATTTCATCCGTATTTACCACGATATGGTGGTGATTCGTGAGTTTGAGACCATGCTCAACGAAATCAAAATCAAAAGTGAATACAATGGTGTTGCCTACAACCACCCGGGGCCGGCTCACTTGTCGATTGGGCAGGAAGCGGCCGCTGTGGGTATGGCCTACACCTTGGGCGTGGAAGATTTCATCTTCGGATCGCACCGCTCACACGGCGAAATCCTGGCCAAAGGCTTGTCGGCTATTCACAAACTGAGCGACGAGCAACTGACCGAAGTCATGGAAAACCACTTTGATGGCAAAACCTTTGCTCCGGTGAAAGCCAATTTTAAAGGAACCACTAAAGAACTCGCCATCCGCTTCCTGATTTACGGAACATTGGCCGAGATTTTTGCCCGCGAAACCGGTTTCAACCGCGGACTGGGCGGATCAATGCACGCGTTTTTTACGCCGTTTGGCGTCTATCCGAACAATGCCATCGTTGGTGGTTCGGGCGACATTGCCGTAGGTGCCGCGCTCTTCAAAAAGGTCAACCGAAAAGACGGCATCGTGGTGGCCAACATTGGCGATGCCTCTATGGCTTGTGGTCCCGTTTGGGAAGGCTTGACCTTTGCCACGATGGACCAATTTAATCAATTGTGGGAAGGTGATATGAAAGGCGGTTTGCCGCTCATCATCAACATCATGAACAACCAATACGGCATGGGCGGACAAACCTGTGGCGAAACGGCTGGCTATAAAGTGGCGGCCCGCATTGGCGCCGGACTGAATGCCGACCAATTGCACGCCGAGCGCGTAGACGGTTACAACCCATTGGCGGTGATCGATGCCTACAGACGCAAGCGTGAAATTCTGAAAGAAAAACGTGGTCCCGTGTTGTTGGATGTGTTGACTTACCGTTTCAGCGGACACTCACCATCGGATGCTTCTTCGTATCGGTCAAAAGAGGAAATTGAAGCCTGGCAGGCGGTGGATTCCATCATCTGGTTTGGAAAACAACTGATGGATGCAGGCATTGCAACACAAGAGGAATTGACAAGCATTCATTCCAATAATACTGATCTGATTACCTGGGGATTGAAATTGGCGATCGATGATAGCGTATCACCTCTAATGGATTTGGGAAAACACCCTGAATTGATTGGCGAAATGATGTTCTCGGATTCTCCTGTAGATAGCATGGAAGCTGGACGCGAGCCCGAGGTGAACCACCCGATGGAGGAAAACCCACGGGTGAAACAAATGAAAACCAAAGAGCGTTTTGCCTTCGATAAAGACGGCAAGCCGTTTTCAAAAATTAAACAATACGGATTGCGCGATGGCCTGTTCGAAGCAATCGTTGACCGGTTTTATAAAGATCCAACCTTGATTGCCTATGGTGAAGAAAACCGTGATTGGGGTGGTGCTTTTGCCGTTTACCGCGGACTGACCGAAGCTTTGCCTTATCACCGTTTGTTCAACTCGCCCATTTCCGAAGCTTCCATTGTGGGAACGGCTATTGGCTACGCGATGTGCGGCGGACGGGTGATTCCTGAGATCATGTACTGCGACTTTTTGGGACGTGCCGGTGATGAGGTGTTCAACCAGTTACCGAAATGGCAGGCCATGAGTGGCAACGTGATCAAGATGCCGGTGGTACTGCGTGTTTCCGTGGGCTCAAAATATGGCGCCCAACACTCGCAGGACTGGACCGCGCTGCCGGCTCATATCCCAGGCTTGAAAGTGGTTTTCCCGGCTACACCATACGATGCCAAAGGATTGATGAACTCGGCCTTGCAGGGAACCGATCCGGTGATTTTTTTCGAAAGCCAGCGTATTTACGACATTGGCGAGCAATTCCACGAAGGTGGCGTGCCCGAAGGGTATTACGAAATCCCGTTTGGCGAGCCGGATGTGAAACGTGAAGGAAAGGATGTAACCATCTTGAGTATCGGAGCCACACTTTATCGGGTGTTGGAAGCTGCTGATCAGTTGCAGGAAAAGTATGGCATGAGTGCCGAGGTGATTGACGCCCGTTCGCTGGTGCCGTTCAACTACGAACCGGTGATTGAGTCGCTGAAAAAGACCGGACGCATTGTGATTGCCGGTGATGCAACGGCCCGCGGTTCCTTTATGAAAGAAATGGCGTCGACCATTACCGAACTGGCTTTTGATGAGCTGGATGCTCCACCAGTGGTGGTGGGTTCACGCAATTGGATTACGCCGGCTTACGAGCTGGAAGACGCGTTCTTCCCGCAAGCAGACTGGATCATCGATGCCATTCACGAGAAAATTGTTCCGCTGAAAGGCCATGTGGTGAAAAGCAATTTCACCGGAGCAGAGCAAATCCGCCGGAATAAATTGGGCGTGTAGGCTTGCAGCCAACCTTCAATTTGCCGGAAGTCACGAATAGTCATTTTGTGGTCATCGGTCGTCATTAAGTTGTGATGAAACGATCAATGACCATGGAATGACCAACAATGACAATCATTGACGGTGACTAAAGTCGATGGATTTTGGCTGTGCAAAATCGTTTTCTCTTTTCAAATCATACTTTTAAAGCTCCATGCTCCCGACGGCATGGGGCTTCTTTTATTAAAAAACTTTAAGGATTCTTTAGAGGTTTATGTAAGCTAAATTGTTGAGAAGTGGGTAAACTATTTCAAATTGGAATGATTATGACCTAATTTTTCCTGTATGGGATTTATATACAGGGAGCATTGGAGTTTAATGTTAAGTTATCGATTTGATGAGCATGAACTTCAATTCAGATTAAAACGGTTTTCTGCATATTCCTTTAACGAAAGCCAGATGGTCTTCAGTAAGCTGAACTGTACGTTTAACAGGTTTAAGCCTGCAATGATTTCGTTGGAGTTGAAGGGATATTCATGAATAACCATATTTCTCGTTTCTCTTAACTTTAGCCAATCCTTATGGTTCTCAATTAAACGAAGTTGTTCCAGTCGGGTCAGAATGTCAATGAAAGGTTTTCCTTCCAAATCTTCACCCAGATTCTCCAAAAGTGAAGGAAACAAACGGTTACCCATACTATCCTGTAGTTTCGAAAACCTAAAAATGAGTTGATCAAAGTAGCTCAGATCATCGGGAGACAATTTGAGATATGAAGTCTCGTCCAAAGGGAATTTATCCGTAACCTTACTAAAAGCATAGGACATCCTTAAAAAGTGAATATCACATAGCCGGAGGGCTTCTCTTAACTGATCGGGTTTTTCAGGATTCATTATAACTTGATGGCTTGAATTGTAGCTGAGTGATAGAAGTTTGTTTTTCTTTTTGATGCGTCGTTGTCAAGGATAACATCAATCTTTTGATCACCGATTTGACCTTTTAATTCAACTAAAAAATCAATCTTTGCCGATAGGGTCAGTTTGGTCTTGTCCTCGTTTCTGATCAATAAATCAATGTCCCCACCTTTTTTTTGATCAAAAATCCTTGAGCCGAAAAGCAAAACTTCAGTTCCTTCACCAAACGACTGTTTGGCAATCTCTTTAATGATGTTTATTTCCTGTTGGCTGATGCGCATACCCAAAATTAGGAAAAATAAATGAATGTTTTTTCTCATTGCCATTCCCCCCGATTTTCCTATTTTCATCTTCGAAATAAAATCAAACCGATATGAATGAATTAGCAGTAGGAACAAGGGTTTCGCACCCGGTATATGGTGAAGGAATTATCGCCCGATCGCACCTCACGATTTATGAGATCTTTTTTGAGCGGGGTGGGAAGTCCGAAATGAGCAAGTACAACGAAGACTTGGAAGTGGTTGAAGTACCGGCAGATGCTGCCCCGCGAACGGGCTTGTCGCTGGAGGAAATTGAGGAAGCGATCACTTTTGTAATGGACAAATACCAAGGCATTACGCATGTGGTGAAAATGGCTGATAAGTGGAAAGGCGGCATGCTTGATATGAAACCCGCCAACCCGGAATTGCAGTCAAAGGAAGTGCCGATGGAAGCTTTTTTCCACAAAATTGTGATGTTGCGTGACCGCCTGCGGGTGCTGGAGCAAAACATCAACAGCCATCCGAAACTCGACGATGAAGATCGCATCCACCTGCAGCAATACATCAGCCGGGCGTACGGCAGCCTGACGACCTTCAATGTGTTGTTTGCCGACAAAAAAGATTATTTCAAAGGACAGGGAAAATAGCGGAATTCATCGATTTTGGTTAAATTGAACCGTTAATTATCCAAATTAAAAATCATGACCTCATTCAAAATCCCCGCTGCCAGCCTCGAAGCACTGAAAGCCATTCCTCAATCGAAATTGAAAGCCCTTCCGATGCCTGTTGCAACCTATTTGCAGGAAGCCGAAGACCTTTACCTCTGGAGCCTTGATGACCAGCAGCGATTGGCCGCTGCCGGGCTACCCGAAGGTACTATTGAATCGTTGCGTCCACGTATCGATCTTTGCCGTGCGCTACAGGCCCGATGGAGCAATGCAACGAAAATCCGTAGTGAGGCGCAGAAAGCTTTCAAAGAGAAACTGGTCCTCGGAATTGAACGGCAAAAGTCAGTTGTAAATGCTTGTCGGTATGCCTTTCGCAAAGAGCCCGACCTGCTGAAAAAATTGAGCATGATCGTGCGGACCAGTCCGTATCCCGAATTGTTCCAATCGTTAAATGATTTAGCCGTTGTTGGCAGGGACCAGCAATCGTTGTTGGCTGCAATTGGCTTTAATTCCGATGAGCTGGATGAATTGAGCCTGTTGGCTGACCAGTTGCCCGAATTGTATGCCATTGTCCATGCCGATCAAAATGAGATAGAAAAAAATGAAGCAAAAGATTTGCGCGACCGAAGTTTTTTCCACCTCAAAGAGGCGGTCGATGAAATACGTCATTGCGCGAAATATGTCTTTTTGAAGGAACCGGCCCGCTTGGAAGGGTACTACAGTCAATACTTGAAGCGAAAATCATCAGCCCAACAGCTAAAAAAGAGGCAAGCACAGAAAAATAGTAATCCGGTTCAGCTTAATGGACTTCAAGAATAACAAAGTCGATTTCAAGAATAAAATAAAGGTAGTCAAGAATAGAAAAATAATGATCAGGAATGATTCTTGAGTATTATTCTTGCATTCTTTATAGTCGTTTCATCATTCTTTAGGCCTATTTTATCATTCTTTGGATCTATCTTGTCATTCTTGAATATATTTATTTTAATCTTGATGCCTAATTTTACCGATGAATCATTGATCCTGATGCGCCGGATAGCAACAATCGCCACCCCCGGCTGGGGAGCGGATAAAATCAATGATCCCTGCTACAATACCTGATTCCCTACGGGCAAGATTTGTGGCAATTACCGCTTGGTGGTTTTGGAATTGTCGCCGGAATAATTCATGAATATCTTTTAAGGATTAGGGTTTAACCTCTACGAGGTAACCGCTGCTTGGGTTGCCGGTCGCTGCTACAATACCTGATTCCCTACCGGCAAATCTCGTGGTAATTACCGCGTAGCGGTTTCAGTATTGTAGCCGGATCAGGTATGGTTGTTTTTCATTCCCCGTAGGGGATAAACGCACGAAGACCGGTAATCTGCATATCGTCATGTTGCCCCACCTGGGGAGCGTCCCAATTCAAATCTGAGCGAGTCTTTTCATGACTTGGTTCCGTTATTTTCGAGCAAGGACGATTTTCTTCAAAACAATTTCCAATAAAAGGATGTTTAGGTCCTCAAAAAGGCTTTTGTCTGATTTTCGAATTTTTACCAGATTGGTTGTATGAAGAAAAAGCTTGTCGCATCATTCATCTTGGTTTTCTGGGCTGGATTTGTCAGCGCCATTAGTTTTCTCGAGGCCTGGCTCAAGTTTAAAGCGCCCGGAATTACGCTGCCGCTTGGCCTCGGAATCGGGAAATTGGTCTTCACGGCCATGAACCGGACCGAATGGGTTTTGCTGGCCTTGTTTATTTTTGCGGTTGTTTATACCCGAAGGCGCCTGCAGATTATCGGTAAAACTTCGGCCATTTTATTTTTCATCTTGCTGATTTTACTCAGCTTGCAAACCTTCTGGTTTTTGCCGGAGCTCAACCAGCGTGCCGACCTGATCATCGCGGGGCAGCCGCCTGAAGACTCGCTGGCCCATCTTTTCTACGGACTGGCCGAAGTCATTAAAGTCGTCTCGCTGATCGCACTGGCTTTTGCGACACAACAAACACAGACCATCAACAATAGAAATTTAAATGTATGAAAACGATTGGAATACTCGGAGGACTGGGCCCGGAAGCTACGGTCGATTATTATAAGGAAATCATTAAAAAGGTGAATAAACGGAACAACGACGGTAGTCTGAACTATCCGGAAATCGTCATCTACAGTGTCAATATGGATCGGTTTATTGCCCTGTTGCAAAATCAAAAGCACGAAGTGGCTTCGAATTACCTGGCTACCTGCATCAACAAGATGGCGAGCGCCGAGGTCGATTTCGCGGCCATGAGCGCGAATACACCACATTTGTTGTTCAATGAAATTCAGAGCAAAGTGGCGCTGCCACTGATTAGCATTGTTGATTCGTGTGCTGACGAAGCCCAAACGCTCGGAGTACAACGTCCCGGCCTGATCGGAACGAAATTCACGATGAACGGAGGCTTTTACCAGAAAACCTTTCAGAAATTTGGTCTCGAAGTGGTGATTCCCCAACCCGAAGAGCGGGAGATCATCAACGAAAAGCTTTTTAAAGAGCTGGAGCTGGGTGTTTTCAAGGATGAAACCAAAAAGCTGATGCTCGAAATCATTCAGAAAATGATTGATCGCGATGGAATTGATTCGCTGATTTTGGGTTGCACCGAATTTCCGCTCATGTTTACGGAGGCAAGCTATTTAGGTATTCCTTTTTTAAACACCACCCAAATTCATGTGGAACAAATAGTTGAAACCTGTTACCGGATTGATTGAAGGGATGAAGGTTGAAGGATTGAAAAGTAGAACTTTTTGTCGGGCAAAGGCTTTTATTTTTAAAAAGAATCGGAACTTTGATGGTAAAAGAAATATCATGACAACATTATCCGAATTTATACACGGCTTGCCAAAAGCCGAATTGCACCTGCATATTGAAGGAACCCTGGAGCCGGAACTGCTCTTTCAATTGGCCGAACGCAATCACATTCAACTGAAATACCCATCGGTTGAGGCGCTGAAGAAAGCTTACAAGTTTTCCAACTTGCAGGAATTTTTGGATCTGTATTACGAAGGAGCCAATGTGTTGATTGAGGAGCAGGACTTTTATGATCTCGCCTGGGACTACCTTGAAAAGTGCAAAGAGCAAAATGTGGTGCACACCGAAATTTTCTTCGACCCGCAAACCCATACCGAGCGGGGTATCTTGTTCGCGACGGTTATCAACGGCATTAACCGGGCCTTGCAGGATGCGCGCACAAAACTGGGCATCAGCAGCAAGCTGATTATGTGCTTTCTTCGCCATTTGGATGAAGCATCCGCCTTTCAAACGCTGGATGAAGCGCTCGACTATAAAGACCTGATTGTTGCGGTGGGGCTCGATTCGTCAGAAAAAGGCAATCCGCCGGCCAAGTTTGAACGGGTGTTTGCCAAAGCTCGCGAAGAAGGTTTCCTCACCGTTGCCCATGCCGGAGAGGAAGGCCCGGCATCGTTTGTCAAGGATGCGGTCGATCTGCTGAAGATCATCCGCATTGATCATGGTATTGCCGCCATTCAGGATGAGTTTCTCCTTGCCGAACTGGCCCAAAAGCAGATTCCGCTAACCGTTTGTCCGCTGTCCAATCTCGAACTTCGGGCCGTCGATCAATTGGAAAATCATCCGCTAAAAAAGCTGATGGACCACGGACTGCTGGTCACTGTCAACTCTGACGATCCGGCCTATTTTGGTGGTTATGTCAATGAAAATTACCTGGCTTCGGCCGAGGCGTTAGGCCTGAGCAAAGCCGATTTGTGCCAGTTGGCTAAAAATTCGGTGATTGCCAGCCTGCTCTCCGAACCCGAAAAGGAACATCATATCAATGCTATACAGCAGTATTGCAGCGAAAATGCCTGACAACAGGTCAACAAAAACGACGAAAAACAGTTGAAAGGACTGAGGCCGATGATCCGGCTTTCATTCAAAAAAAAAAAGAACAGTTTAAAACCGAATAGCATGAGCGAACTGATAAACAATTCACGATACCGGAAAGAACGCTTAAAAGAGTTGATCCTGAAATTGCACGATGGCGAGTCGGCTGCCAAGGTACGCGCCGAGCTGGTGGCCACGCTGAAACACATTCCTTACGGCGAAGTGGTTGAGGTGGAACAGGAACTGATCCAGGAAGGATTGCCTGAGCAGGAAGTGCTGAAGTTGTGCGATATTCATGGCGAAGTGCTGGATGGACATATTGATACCAGCGCCGCGCAGGAGATTCCCGAGGGGCATCCGGTCGATGTGTTTATTCAGGAAAACAAAGAGCTCGTGAGTGTGTGCGAAAAAGCTGGTGACTTGTTGAGCCGGATTTCCGAAGTTAAAGAATCCGACTTCCGCGAATATGTGCTCATGTTGCAGGGCTGTTTCAATGAGCTGATGGACGTGGACAAACACTACCAGCGCAAGGAATACCTGGTTTTTCCTTATCTCGAAAAGAACGAGATTACCGGTCCTCCCAAAGTGATGTGGGGCAAGCACGATGAGATTCGCGATCAACTGAAGGCTTGCATCGAGATTCTTCGAACACCCGAACTGAAGAAAAACGACTTGCAGGATTCGCTGGAGCTGTTGTTTATTCCGGCGCTGAAAGGTGTCAAGGATATGACTTCCAAAGAAGAGGAAATCCTGTTTCCGATGTGTATGGATTTGCTGACGACCGAAGAATGGTGGAACATTCATCGCCAAACCATCGAAATAGGCTTTACCCTGTACGACCCGCAGGTGGAGTGGAAGCCCGAAGGTTTGGACACAGCGGCGGTGGACCAGCAAGCCGCGACTAGCTCTTCTGGCAATGGAACCATCCAGCTGCCCTCGGGCAGTTTTACCGCACCGGAAATCATGGCCATTCTGAATACTGTTTCGGCCGACATGACTTTCGTGGACAAGAACGATAAGGTGAAGTATTTCACCCAGGGCAAGCACCGCATTTTTACCCGCAGCCGCTCAATCATCAACCGCGATGTCCGCCTGTGCCACCCACCGGGAAGCGTGCACATCATCGAGAAAATTCTGGAGGATTTCAAGTCGGGCAAGGCCTCGCACGCGCCGTTCTGGATTCAGATGAAAGGCAAGTTTATTCATATTGAATATTTTGCGCTTCGTGATGAAAACGGGGAGTACCTGGGAACGCTCGAAGTGTCGCAGGATTTGACTGACCTGCGTAAGCTGGAAGGTGAACAGCGGATTTTGTCCTACACCGATCAAAACGAAGGATAGTTATGGAGAAGTTGATTATTACACCCAAAACCAAGATTTACGATTTGTTGCAGGCTTACCCGCAACTGGAAGATGTGTTGATCGCTTTGGCTCCGCCGTTCAAAAAGCTGAAAAATCCGGTCTTGCGGCGCACCATCACCAAAATCACCACCTTGAACCAAGCTGCGACTATTGGCGGACTGAATGTGGAAGAGCTGGTGAATACGCTGCGCAAGGAGATTGGACAGGAAAGCATTGGTGAACTTTCCGAAACCGAAACGCCATACCAGACCGATCGCCCGGCTTGGTTTGATGAGAAGAAGGTAGTCAACTCCATCGACATTCGCGACATGCTGCATGCCGGAGAACAGCCCGTGCATGAAGTGCTCTCGGCGATCAAAAAGCTGGGCAACGATGAACAGCTCGAAGTCATTGCGCCCTTCATCCCGGCGCCACTGCTCGACAAATCATTAAGCCTAAACTACCGGCACTGGCTCAAAAAAGAGTCGAACGAAAAGTTTGTGATTTATTTTAGGAAATAAGCGTGTTCTAGTCATCCGATGAATCCTCAATTGGGCAACTGATAAAATAGAAGCATCACCGCATTTTGCATGACTATTCATCGGATAACTCTTCTGAATGGACCGAGTGTTGAATCAGAAGTTTTTTATCTCCGGAAAATCCTGAGCACAATTTTATATCTTTGAACAAAGAATCTAAAATGAAGACAATTCATCTTAACATACCGGATTCGCTCGATTTGAATGATCGGGAAGCAAAAATGCTTCTTGCGTCCCGCCTATACGAAAAAGGCAAGCTTACTTTAGGGCAAGCCGCGGAATTGGTGGGGCTGTCAAAAGGAACATTTATGGAATTATTGGCCGATTATGATGTGCCGGTAATCAATCACCCAGCCACCGACTTGGATAATGATATTCAAAATGCGAAAGATTATAGTATCTGATACAAGCTGCTTGATATTACTTGAAAAGATTGGTCGAATTGCTCTTCTTGAATCTTTGTTCGGTAAGATTACCGTGACAAGTGTTATTGCGGATGAGTTTGGAAAAACTTTGCCTGATTTTATTGAGATAGAGGATGCTGAAGATAAAAAGTATCAGCAGATACTCGAAAACATTTTGGATGCTGGCGAAGCAAGTGCAATTGCTTTGGCTTTGGAGAAGGATGATTGTTTGTTGATAATGGATGAATCCAAGGGCCGAAGGGAAGCAAAGCAGTTGAAAATAAAGCTGACCGGAACAGTGGGAATCTTAATTTTCGCGAAAGAAAAGGGACTGATACAATCGGTCACGGAAATCATTGAACAAATAAGACGAACGGACTTCAGGATCAGTGAGACTTTGATTCAGGAAGCAAAAAGAAAAAGCAATGAATAGCTCCGTCTTCAGTGGACTGTAAAAATGGGAGTGTATTCTAAACTCTGTCTGATTTTTTATTCATTCAATCTCGTCAATCCTTAAATCCTTCTCCCATGCAGGACACCAAAGGATGCTTTTTTTGCACTGATTCGCTTCTTTTGTCGTATCCTAAAAACAAAAGCAAAAGACGATGAGCGAATCAATTTTTGACAGATATCCCGAAGAGCGAAAGCTGCTGGCCGAAGCTGTTAGCGTAACCGATGATTTACTACAGGTAAACGGGCATTTTCACACGCCATATTCATTTAGCGCGTTTTCCGAAATCCGCCAGGTTTTTGAAATGGCGCTGGCAGAGAAGGTAAAAGTGCTTGGCATCAATGACTTTTACACTACCGATGGTTACGAAGAATTTAACAGGCTGGCGAAAGAATACAGGATTTTCCCGTTGTTCAACATCGAGTTTATGGGCTTGCAAAAAGACTTACAGGCTGCAGGAGTGCGGGTTAACGATCCTAACAACCCGGGACGGACCTATTTCAGCGGGAAAGGATTAAAGTATCCGGTTCTGTTGAATGCGGAGATGATGGGCAAATTGCTACAGGTGCAGAATGAAAGCAACCGGCAAACGGCTGAAATGATCGAAAAATTGAACCGCTGGCTGAAAGACCTGTACGAAGATTTCAGTTTTTCATTTGATACCATGAAAGCGAAATACGCCAAGAATCTGCTGCGCGAACGCCACATTGCCAAAGCCTTGCGCGAAGCCGTGGCAGAAAAATACCCTTCCGAAGAAAAGCAAATTGCGGTTTGGGAAAAAATCTTTAGCGGCAATGCGCCCAAGTCGAAAGTATCTGACTTTGCCGGGCTGGAAAACGAGATTCGCGGCAACCTGCTGAAATCCGGTGGTAAAGCCTTCGTTCCTGAAGATGATAAGGCATTTCTGAGCCTCGAGCAAGTGATTGAATTAATCATTCATGCCGGCGGAATTCCTTGCTATCCGGTTTTGTTAGATAACCCGAAAGGCGAATTCACCGATTTTGAAGGCGACTACCAAAAGTTGTATGAAAGTCTGGTTGCCAAGAATGTCTATTCACTCGAACTGATTCCCGGACGGAACAATCCGAAAATTCTGGAGGCGTTTGTTAATTTTTTCAATGAAAAGGGCTTTGTGATTACCTTCGGAACCGAGCACAACACCCCG
>NZ_LGIA01000045.1 GCF_001270965.1 Sunxiuqinia dokdonensis
TATTTTTAATTTTGAAATGACTTCATTTCAAAATTAAAAATAACTAATTAGGAATTTCGACTCTGATTGCTTCATTATAATTGTGCCTTCGGATATTTTCGGTGGCATAGTTTATTCGAGCAGCAGCCCGAACAAAAACCGTTCTACCAGCAGGTATCTCTCCATTTGTCGTAATTGTAATTGTCTGTCCTAAAAGACTGTCAAATGAATTTCCATCATAATTTATTTGTGTCGTATACCTGTTATCCCATTCCCGGTATCCAACATGTGGAACCTGGCTAACAAACAATCGAACGTCTGTCACATTCAGCATACCATCGTTGTAACCGCCCATAGGCTCAATCTTTGCTCTAAAATCGGCCGGACTAACTCCTCGTGTCACTCTAACCTGGGCAGTAATCTTTCCATTGCTTACAGTTGGCTGACCAACCCACTCCAGTTTAAGGAAAGGCTGGACCTCAAACTCCACCTCAGTAACACCTTCAATATCCACATATTTTGATTCATCAGCGATAGTATCACCGGAACTGGTGGTTCGCACCAATGGAATAAAAGCACCATCAATCCGAACATTATAATGACCTTTAAATACTTTCGTATTCTGAAAGACTCCCTCCTTCATACACCAGAAATCAAAATTGTCAGGAACTTCGGTCTCAGTCCAACTAAGCTCACGAAGCCTGATCCGTGTGCCCTCACTACCTTGATCAGTAAGAACAAGGTCTCCGGTAGAAACATCCACAACCCTGCCTTTTATGGTTTCCTCAGGCAAATCAAAGTTGTCAATTTCACATGCACTGAAGGAAACTACAGCAAAGCAAAACAATATGCCATAAAATATTTTTTTCATCTCTTTCAATTTTAAGATTAGATTAACGGCCTGGTTGTTGATCAATCACAGGACTCTTAGATACTTCACCACCTGGAATTAGAAAATAATATTCCTGTTCTGAAAGACGGAAACGGCGTCGGCCTTCGTCCAAACCAGCATCGAAGAAATATTTTCCGGTTGTTGAAGAATAGAATGGATACAATCCTTTGTAGTATGCTCCATCTTCTTGCGTATAGCCATTCAACATGTCTGAATGCTGCGTTCTCCAACGTCTTATGTCCCAAAGCGTCTTGTGTTCAAACGCCAACTCCTTTTTTCGTTCTTTACGAATCACGTCCAGATCTAATTCAGCTATACTTGTCAACATATCAGCTCCTGCTCTTTCCCTGATCTCTTGGATAGCGTCAAAGGCAATTTGCTTAAAATCATCTCCCGCAGGAGCTGTTTCACCTGCGAGGAGTAGCTCTTCTGCAGCTTCTGCAACATTTAATAGAATTTCGGCGTAACGCATCAGGACAAAGTGTTGTTCAGAACGAGCCTCCAGCACCAAACTTTGTGGCATATTCGGATTCAGCCATTTACGCACCGCAAAACCAGTCATAGCAGCAGTACCATCCGAAGTAAACGGACCACTCTTTCCTCCGGCATTCATTATCGTACCATCCGGCAATTCGACTGTTTCGTGAGTGTTTCCATTCTGTGAAAGGAAAAGTGCTTTTTGTCCGGCAAAATCGCCTACCGCTCGATATGCATCCACCTGATTATAGTTCGATGGTCCAGAAACCGTATAATCTGGCGCGCCTCCATTGACTACTCTCAAAGGATCAATTCCATTTGACGCATCGCCTGTAAAAATACCGCGACGAATCTCAATGACTTCGCCTTTAAAAACATCACCCGGAAATATTACATAAGCGCGAAGCCGTGGCTCTGCATTGGCAAAGATATCAGTCACATTGTCAAATAAAATGTATTTGCCATTCTCATCGAAAACCTTAATTGTTCCATCTTCATTCTTCTCAAATCCATCGAATAGTTCCACAAAATCAAGAGTTGGACAGTTTCCGGCAGAATACCCGTTTCCGCCCATCAACTGACGTGGAATATTATAGGAATCGTAACCATGAGCTAAATCGGGATAGCTGTATTCTTTGATATAGATGTTCTCCGGGCTCGATAGATCAAAAAACATATCTACCATGTTCTGAAACTGAGCTTCTTTGTCATTGGGGGACCACTTTTTCTTATATAGAGAATACTTTCCCGATTTCATGACCTCGCGGGATGCGTTGTAGGCTTCTCTGAAATATTTTTTTGAAGCTGCAGCAGCAGTATTCGGATCGAACCCAATGACACGTACATCCGTTTTTTGACCAAAACCAGTTATATTGTTGTATTTAGCCACAGAGCCAGCAAACAACATGGCTTCAGATTTAAACCCATAGGCGACATACTTATTTGCATAACCACGTTTGGGACTTGATTCAGCGAGGTTTGCAATAGCCATATCAAAATCAGCCAACACCTGATTCCAGGTTTCCTCCTCTGTTGAACGCGGTATTTCAAGCTCCTCGGCTGGATTATCAGGATATTTCAACACTTCTGTCACTAACGGAACTCCTCCATATCGTTTTGCCAAGGCATAAAATACCATCGCACGGGCAAAATAGGCTTCCCCAATGAAATGGTTGTAGTCAGACTCGCTAAAGTTTGCCTGGTACTCTGGCAAAGTTTCAAGTAGGCGGTTGGCATCACGAAGCAGATTAAACGCTCTTCCCCAATATGCACCATTTCTGGCCCAACCTTCTGAAGTCATGGCCGTCCCAGCATCGCGACCGATCGACTCCCCTGAATTTGCTCCAGGCGTTACCAACCAGTCATCAAAAAACTGACGTGCAGGAGAATATTTAAAATCCTCAAATGGCATTTGACTATACATACGAGACATATATACAGCCATGCCTGTTGCGTCAGTAAACAAATCTTTATCCTGTACGACGTTCATCGGTGGAATTTCCAGATAATCATTACAGGAAATAATCACACTACTAAACGCCATCAATGTCAATATTAAATATTTTAATTTCATAGCTAGTTTTCGTTTAGAATTTAACATTTAATCCTGCTGAAACAGTTTTATTCAACGGATACAAGTAACCGTAGGTATCATTCGGATGTTCCGGATCGACATAGTCAACCTTAGTTATCGTAAAGAGGTTGTAAGTATTTACATAGACACGTAAGTTTTTAATACCCGTTTTCATCAACCACTGAGACGGAAGTGAATACCCTAACTCCACACTTTTCAAGCGCAGATAAGCTCCATTTTCCACATTAAACGTAGAGTTGACATCAGGCAAAGTACCTGTATATGCGTAATGGCCGGGAATCCAGGCTGTAGCAGGATCATAAGGATCAGCCTTTGGATCCTCAGGATGCCATCTATCCATAAACTGTTCCATTGCACCGGAATTTCCGCTCCCCCACATCGGTTCACGAAGCTGTTCTCCATAAACCAAAGAACTCATGGCAGATCCCTGCAGCAAAAAGTTTAAATCGAAATTTTTGTAACTGGCATCGAAGCTGTAGCTAAAGTTCATCCAGGGATACTGATTGTACCTGATCGGGTGAACATCGTTTCCATTGATCTCTCCATCGCCATTCCAATCTTCATATTTATAGTCTCCAATGATGGTCGAACGTCCGATATAGGTTGGATGTGACCAAATTTCTTCCCACGATTGGAATTGACCATCACCCTGCAGCCCCCAGTGGATTCCCTGTAAACGATCATTCTGATTGTTCTTCCAGTTACTCCACGAGCTTCCGATATCTCCGCGCTCCACATATAAGCGCTGGACGCGAGCAATCGAGAACATCCCCTTCATATTGTAATAAAAATCTCTCACCCTATTTCGATGTGAAAGCTCCAATTCAAAACCATAGGTGCGGTCACTGTTCAGATTCTCCTCAGGAAGTCCTGCTCCGACAACAGTTGGAATTCCTCCACTTCGCGTAGCCAATAATCCATCACGATGCCTACTAAAATAATCAGCGGTGACACCAAATAAACCGTCCCATCCTTCAAAATCAACGCCAATATCAAATGTTTTGGCGGTGTACCAAGTAATAAACTGGTTTGGGATACCTTTGTTATCAGCACTGGCGTTGAAGCTTCCATCAAACACATAGCCTCCTGTGAAATTCCTTCGGTCTGATCTGGTAGGATAATTATAGCCCGATATAAATTGATAGCTTGAAGCATTGTCGTCTCCGGTTTTTCCATATGATGCCCGGAATTTCAACTGATTAACAAAAGCAAACGTTCCGGAATTTTTAAAGAAATTTTCTTCTGAGATTCGCCATCCCAAAGAGGCTGCGGGAAAGAACCCCCATTGAGAACCAACGCCAAACCTGGATGACCCATCGTAACGAAATAGAAACTCTGCCAGATATTTGTCACTAAATGAATAATTAAACCTGCCGGCCAAGGCTAGATTCGAATTCTCATAGAGAGCATCTGCTCCTGAATTCATCGATGCTAATTGTCCTTCAGCAATTCCGGCAAAGAGATACGGTAGTTGAAGTACCAAATCACGCTGAGCATAGAAATTATCACTTTCTCTCTTCTGGCCTTCTCCTAAAACCAAGGCATTGATCCGATGCTGATCGAACGTTGCTTCATAATTCAGCGATACCTGGCCCAGCATCTGTGTTTTAAAATACGCTTCTCTTCTAATTCTGTTTGGCGACTGGCGCGTAAAGGTAGAATAGGTATCGGAAGCCTCATCATACCGATATTGATTGTACTCACGTTGGAAAATATTCGTACTGGAAACATAGTAGTCGTAACTAAACAGACCCTTTATATACAAGCCTTCAACTCCCGGGATATCGTACTGCAAAGAGGCTGATGATTGAATCCACTTCTTATTGAATTGCCTGTAACCAACAATATCTTTGTCCATAAAGGATATTGGATTATCTCCTTCAATCAACCCGTGGTATGGCCTGGTCGGATCATCATTGGCATAAGCCGGAATGTGCGCACCTTGCCTCCAAAACCCACGAATAATCCACCACGAGTCTTGGTAGGGCCGATCCTGCTGATCCATAATCAGATTTAAATTTAAATCCAGCGTTAAACGATCAGTAATTTCTGTCGAAATGTTTGAACGCACGTTGTATTTATTGTATTTGAGGTCGCTTGATTTAAAAAAGCCTTCCTGATACTGGTAACCAAGACCAACATAGTAGGTCGTTTTATCATTGCCTCCGGTAGCATTTAAATTGTGCATTGTTTGAGGGGCATAATCGCTAAAAACCAAAGGATACCAGTCCGTGCTTTGCAGTCTTCCCGATCGGTAATCTTCAAACTGTTCATCATTAAAAATTGGGGAGCCTCCATTGATGTTGTGCATCGCTCTTTCATTACGAAGGGTCATATACTCAATGGCATCTACCGTTGCGGGAAGTCCCGAAGGAATTTGCCATGTAAATGATCCCGAATAATTTAGCTCAACTTTGTTATTGGTTCCTCTTTTTGTGGTGACCAACACGACTCCATTTGCCGCGCGGACACCATAAATTGCGGCAGACGCATCCTTCAATACCGAGATATTATCAATGTCGTGCGGATCAAGGCGTTGAAAATCGTCATTTGTACGTGGTATCCCATCAATAATAATCAGAGGATTTCCCATTGCCCGGATATCAAAATTATTGTTGAAAGAACCAGGTTCGGCTGTTTTTTGCGTAACACGCACACCGGAGATCTTCCCAGTCAACATGTTCTGAGCGTTCTCATTCTTTGTGGCAACAATATCGTCTCCTTTAACGGCTGAAACTGCACCGGTCAGAGTAGCCTTCTTTTGGGTTCCATATCCAACTGCGACAACCTCTTCAATGCCAATCGCATCTTCCTCCATCGTGATATTGATACTGGATTGATTCCCAACTGCAATCTCCTGGGTTCGCATCCCGACAAAGGAGAACACAAGCGTTGCTTCACCAGATACCCCTGTTAGCGTATAATTGCCATCAAAATCAGAGATGGTACCTTGCGTTGTTCCCTTTATTAAAATTGTAACTCCTGGTAGCGGAGAACCGTTGGAATCCGTTACCTTGCCACTAATTGCCCTAGCTTGTTGAATATCACTCAAATTGTCTTCATCTGATTTTGTGAAAATAATCACATGACGATCAACAATTTTATAAGCGACTTCACTTCCACTAAGCAAGTCGTCTAAAAGTGACTCAATGTTCTGGTTATTAACGTTGACTGTTTTCCTATCAATATTTTGGATTTGTTCGTTCTGATAGAAAAACCTAAATTCAGATTGCTCTTCAATTTCTTGAAAAATTTCGCTTAAGGTACCGTTCTGAATTCTTACAGAAACTTTCGTGTTTTGCGAATAAAGAGACGCTGATGCGTCGAGGACAAAAAGCAAAATCAAAAAAGATGTTAGCTTCATAATTCGTAGAATTTCAGTCCATCCCACTCTCGCGGGATAACCACATAATCGTTTTTTTTTCATAGTTTTGTAAAGATTTATAATTATTAAATCGACTCACAAAAAGGTGATTATTCGTTGGCGCGGGTGTCACCTTTTTTTAAAACTTCATTTTGAATTTAAATTGATCGTTTTATTGTCTATTTCATAGGCAACAGGTATTGTTAGGTTAATAAACTCAAGTACTTTCTCAATGCTTAGATTATCAAGCGTTCCGGTGTAATGAATATCTTCAAAATCGCTTTCTTCATAGATAAAATCTACAGCGTAGTATCTTTCAAGCTTTTGAATCAAATCATTAAATGACTCATTATCAAAAACTAATATACCATATCTCCATGCCACATGGTTCTTTCCTTTCAGTGCTGTTTTTACAAATTCTTTGATTTCAGCATCGTATGCTATCTTCTGACCGGGCACAATAGCCACATTTTCATTACTCTGCAAAGCGGAAGCCGTAATCTTACCAGTCAGCAAACTCGCTTCCGTAATCTTAGACTCAGGATAGTGAGACACACTAAATTTGGTTCCAAGCACTCTTATTGCCACATCTTTCGTCTCGACAACAAATGGGAAATCGGGAGCATGCTCAACCTCAAAGTAGGCTTCACCCGTTAACTTAACTCTCCGGTAGTCTTGATTCGCGCAGTAGCTTACTTCCGTCGCAGCATTAAGCCAGACTTCCGTGCCGTCAGGAAGAGTTATCTTACTCTGTTGTCCCGCATCCGTAGACACAACAACCCAATTATTCTGACTAAAAAAGCCAGTCTCATTTGCTATGTAAACAGATATTCCGGCGACAGCAACAATAAGTATGGCTGCAGCAGCAATTCTCAGTAAATATGAAATGGGCTTGAGTCTTTGTTGTTTAGCCTGATCGGCATTCATGCGCGCCAAAATCCTTTGACGAGCTATTTCTATTCTTGGATTCAGCTTGTATTCTTCTCCAGTCTGATTCCAATAATCCTCCATGCTCTTCAAAAAAGCTTTGTTTTGGGGCGACCTATTTTCCCAATCAGCGAGGTTTTCTCTTTCCTCCCTACTCGTCTTCTTTAAGAGGTAATTGGCAACTATTGAAGCAATATTTTTCATTACACACTATGGATTTTGACTTAAGGACAGAAAACACATGATTTTTCCCTAAAAGGATTTTGTTTTTTTTTGAAAGACCAAAAAAAGTTATCCTCTACTGTCGATATTCATTAAAATGTAAGGAGTATAGTCGTCAGTCCTTTGGAGTTTTTAGGATTCGACAAGTCGATGTGAAGTTGTTCTGCAATTTTCCTAACCGCGATTACAATTTGACTATCAATTGTCTTTGCGGATATATCAAGAACTTGAGCTGCCTCATTGCGACTAAGTCCGTCTTCACGAATCAACTTAAAGATCATTTTGCACTTTGCAGGCAATTGATTAACTGCATTATTCAATGCTTCCCACATCTCATGCTCAATAAGTAAGTTATCGGCTGATGGTTTGAAATCTACTAATTGAATATGAGCATCATCCAACATATCAATATGAAATTTTTGATCCTTTTTCAGGGAATTGATTGCAGTATTCCTGACAGAAACAAAAAGGTAAGTTTCAATATTCGAAATGGCGTCGGCTTTATTTTTCTGTTGCCAAATTTTCAGAAAAACATCGAGAACAATTTCTTCTGCCAAGATCTCCGACTGGGCAATAATTGTTGCAAACCGAACCATTTTGGAGTAGTAATAATCAAAAAAAATCGTGAAAGACTCTTGTGTTAATTCTCTCCTAAAACGATTAAAGATATGTTTTCCTTTGCTCTCCAAGATTTCTTTCGCTAAATATCAAAATGGCTGGTACAAGTTTACAAATTAATACAGGATTTCTTGATTAAAAAATCGAACAAAAAATTTATACCCCCTGTGAGCAATGAACTTTCAACAGGTTTCCTTTTCCCCGACCGTCCTGACTATTCGAATGGCACGAAATCGGAACGACTCCACCAACAAATATCACCTCCTCTTAGACTCATGGGGAGACATGTAGCCCTATAATCATCCCAAATAAGAGATTCAAAAGAAAAGATATGCTCGTCTGTCATATCCGTAATGGTAAGGCTTGCGTTATGGTCTGTCTCCTTATTCGCCTATCCTCACATACGTCATCTCACAATTCCGGCATTGTCGTTGTTCCTGGAGAACCTCTGAGATATCGAAACAGAAAGCAGGTTTCTCGAAAATATCCAGGCCTCTTCCCAATTCTATCTTCCAACCATTATCAGCAACGATACTACGATCGTGAAGATCCTTAAAATTCATAAGTAAAATTGATGCCTACTGACCTGACAGATTCCTGGATTTCATCGAAGTTGTCAATCGATATCGGCGTATGTTCCTCATCATTCCACGAGACAACATGTAGGTTGATCTCATCTTTCTTCTGCTTGATCTGGTTCAACATAGCACAAAACTCTAACAGGTTTCGGAATTGGTGTGGATGTCGAATGTACGGATCGACTAACTCGATATCGTTGGCTCCGTGAAGGTAGTCACCGAACAGGCTACTGTAAGTAATTCCTTTCTGGTTATCCCGGATAATAATTTCCTTTTCCCGAAGCTCAGGTACAATGGATGGTTCCGCCTCTTTCTCTTTCCTGGTGCCAGACTCCGTGAACTCTTCATCCAACTCCTTCTCCGCCAGTGAAAGATCAGCGTCGTTCAATCGCTCCAGAGTTTCGACATTTACTTTCTTTTTCGATGATTTGACGGTGTAGCAGAAGTCTACTTTGTTCTCCAGGAAGGTTTCATCAATAATATACAATTGGTCTTTCACTCGTTTACGCCCTTCAATAGCGAAGTCAATCAACTCCAAGGCTTCTTTCTCCGTCATCTGCTTATTCGGATAAATCAGCTTTACCAGCCCGGAGAAAGCTTTGCGGATTGCCATTTTATCACGTCCTGAATAGGATGGATCGAAATCGACATACTGATCAATCAGATTGGTAAAGTCGTATTTTCGGAATTCATCCAGACAAATGATATCTCAGAAACCAACCAGTCCAATTTTTCCACGCCCCGAGTTGCTTACAAACAGACGCGCACTGGTAACATCAACTCCGGAAACCAGCACACCATGCGGAGAAAGTTCTGAAAAGATGTGGGACTTACCGGTACCTTTAGGTCCCAGTTCCACGAAATTGTAGTTATTCTCTACGCGCGTTATTAAGCACCATAACTGGATCAACTTCCCTCGACGGTTAAAATTTTCTGGGTTCAACCCAATGCTGTGCATAAGAAGGTCAATCCATTCCTCTGTTTTAAACTGCTTACGTGTCTCTGCGTATTCTTCCACGTCAACTTCAGATACATGAATCGGTTTCAATGACTCAATCACCCAATATGAACGAACACCTTCAGCACTATCGTATGTCATGTTCAGGATACACCAAACACCACCACCACTTAATAGCTTGCCATGTCGCTTCACAATCTCATCCGAAATCGGAACGTGCTCCACGCCCAAGTTGGCGAAAGAGGTTTCATAGAAGTCGTCCTTCTCATTCAGGTTTACAAAGACCTTGTCGATAATCTTAAAGGAACCCTTTTCCCGGATCAATGACTTTACCATTTCTGATTCAGCCCAATGAACAAAGTTATTTTTGATTACATCTTTTACCTTTTCGATGCCACTATTGATCACCTGTTCATCATTGATCGCGCAGTATTGGCCCAGCAAAAATTCCAAAACATAGGCTGGAACAACAGCGCTTCCTTTTACGCGGGATGTTAAATCCTTACGAACAACTTTTCCTTCGATCGCTCTGACTAAGGCTCAATTAAAGAACGGCTTTCGATTTTTACCCAAGGATTAACGTAAACAGGAGATTCGATGAGATAAGGATACTTCACCAGTACAATTACCGGATCCTGATCGCTTGACTCAAACTCCTCGATTTGAAGGTCCGCTTTTAATCCCTTTTCCTGAAATCGTTTCTCCATTTCCCGATAAAGCTGCTCAGTGATATAGGTATTGGATGTCTTCCTCAATTTCGTCCGCTGCTTCTTTTTCAGCAGTTTCAGAATCTTTCCCAATTCTGCAGGTGTCGCTCTATCTTTTCCAATTTCACGTAAAGCCTGAATCCCCAATGAACTAATCTTCCCTTTCGCCATCAGGTTCTTGGGTGCAGTTCGTTTCAGTTTAATGGTTCGCTTGCCAACTTTAATCGTGCGGGCCGGTCCATCGGTTAGAAAGACCAGGTTCAGTGGAATTTGAGTGCTAAGTCCCAAAGCATGCAGCGCATATACACCGGATGGAACCCAACGTATCCGGTCCCTTTTGGCTATGACCTGGGCAACCTCTTCGACTGTTGGTAATACCTCGCCGATATATGAGTTAATTTTGGGTTGCACATAAAAACCCTGAGCGACACTCTTTATTATTCCCTTTTTTAACCCGACGATGCAAAGCCAATCTAACAGCCTCAGACGAACCAAACGGACGAAAGTCTTCCGGAAGCAACAAAGATCCTCTTTTTGTCCGAACGATCATATCTTCCATTTGTTTTTCAATACTTTGCATTACTCTTATATTCTAATTTTGTAACAAATTCAGCAAATATTTGTTACAACAAATCATTTAGTCACAACTCCTAAAACTCCGGTTCAATCAAGGTGTTATTCACCACATCCTGCGTAATTAATGGATTAAAGTTAGAGTCGATCTTCAACAAATCGACGAAGCTTTTGAAAGCCTTCCAGCCCGTCTTGTGCAGCTTCGTCAGCTAGCTCGTTTAAAAGCGAAAAAATCGCTTTAGCATTCGACGTTTCAAGCGAGTTCGTTACATTGTCCTCAAAACTTGTTTGCTGATCCTCGCCCCAATTAAAAATGGGTTCGGTGTAGGCCCAGAAATAATTATTGAAGATCGCTGTATTCACAGGCCATTTTTCACCCCAGTTGTCCATTTGAATTACAACGGGCTCGGTTTCTGTGGTATTTCGCTCCGGCATCACAATCAGATTACTGTGCACCTTGGTATTGGTAACAGGTCCGGTGATGTGCATAATGGGTGAAAACCAACCTTCACGTTCTGTTGGATAAGGACGAATCCCATCGTTCACACTCAGGTTAAAGCGAATAATGGTGCCGTCGGTTCCAATGTTGCCCTTGCTTCCATAGGTGTTTCCGTTATTACAAATCAGCAAAAATCCACCATAATTATCGTGGCTGTAATTGTATTGAATGACCGTTCCCTGGCAATTAAAATCCGAATCAAATCCTTGCCCATCCCACTTGGCCCGATGATCGCTTACTTCATTAAATTGAATTACAGTATTATCGGAACTCCAGGGCCAGATACCGGCAGCGGCTTCTTTATGCGACAGAATATCAGGACAATCCCGCATCACATTGTTTTCAATCAACGCACCATCGCAGCCAATCGGCACAATGCCATCGCCCGGAATTTGCTCTAACAGGTTGTTTCGCACAATCACTCCCACACTTGGATGCCAGTTATCACGCCGGGTGTATCCCCACGAATTGATTCCGTTGCGCCCGCAATGATGGAGATAACAGTTTTCGATGATCAGATCAACAAAGCGCGTTTTAATGCTGTCGCCATTGTTTTGCCAGATAATGGCGCTCCCACCCCCGTCACCTTTCACCAGACTTCCGTTTACATGGTGGACTTCCAGGCTATCGAGAACAATATGATGGCAGTCGCCAAAATTCTCAGCTACGATCGAAACGCCGCGGCGATTGGCTTCACGCTCAGCACCGGTATTGGTGATTTCCAGGTTCCGAACCTCCCAATACTCAACGTTGTAGAGCAGAAGGGTATGCAATTTTCCTCCTTCGCCATGAATCGCAGGCTTCGTCCCCTCTCCATAGCGATCGATTTGAATTGGAGCTTCGGCTGTTCCACTGCCTTTAGGCTCCAATTGTCCGAAATATGCAGTTCCACTTTTGAAAAGCAGTTGATCGCCAGCCTTAAATTCCATTGAATTGACTTTCTCGAGCGATGCCCATGCCTTTTCTGGCGATCTTCCAGAGTTTGAATCATCTCCGTTCTCTGAGTCGACATAATACTGATGCCCACCCGAGCACGAAATCAATAAAAGAAAAACCAGCGTTAAAAAAATTGAATTTTTCATCTTTTATTTTGGTTCCTTAGTTTTTATAAATTTTAGTTATCCACTGCACTTCCCCACCAATTGTTTCCGGGGTCAAAATCTTCGGAAAGAAACTCGAGCCGTTGTTTTTCCAATTGGGGCAGGCGCACATTTTTATCCCATTCCAAATGTTTTCGTTCCAGCTCTTCATTGTACTCCGGATCCTTCTCAGGGAATCGGGCCCCCACTTCATTCAGAAAAGCAAAAAGTTGTTCACTCAACTGTTTGGCAAGTGCTGAATTTTCTCCTGAAAGGTCGGTTGTTTCTTCGGGATCCGTGCTCAAATTATACAACTCTTCCCTTCCGTCTTCATAATAATGAATCAGTTTCCATTCTCCCAGGCGAATGATGGACGATGGCTCGCCACCCTGGTTTCCGTAGTGTGGATAATGCCAGATGAGTGGACGCTCTTCCATCGCTTTTCCTTGAATGGCGGGCAACAAACTAATACCATCGGCATGCTCATGGGGTAATTGTTTTTCACCAATCAGGTCCAGGATTGTTGGATAAAAATCGGTTCCACTTACCGGCACATCGCTGGTTGAACCTGCCTTAATCAAGCCTGGCATTTTGATAAAATATGGCTCGCGGATTCCTCCTTCAAACTGATAGCCTTTTCCGCCACGCAGGGGAAGATTCGATGTAGCGAAAGCATCGCCTGCTGAAACACCGCCATTGTCGGATGTGAAAATGACGATCGTATTGTCAGCCAGCCCAAGTTCTTCAAGCGCATTTAAAACCACACCCACCGCATCGTCCATGGTTTCAACCAATCCGGCATAAACGGGGTTGTCCTGCACTTGCCGGATGGGAAGAAAGTGGCCCATTTCGAAGCCGGTTTCTGCAATTCCCATCTCCTCAGCTTTTTGCCGATATTTGGACCACTTTTCCTGCGTGGTTTGCAGCGGTGCATGAACGGCGTAAAATGAAAGGAAAGCGAAAAAAGAAGTGTCTTGATGTGCTTTCATGAATTCGGCGGTTTCGTGTGCCAGCCGCATGGTCAGGCTTTCGCCATCGGGCCCGCTTGGAAGCCGCGGATTTTCCCATGGGGCATAAAAACCGCCAACAGGTCCTCCGCGATCCCAGCCTCCTTTATTGATATCGAAACCGTGGTCCTCGGGCCAGGAACCTTCGTCGCCCAAATGCCATTTTCCGGCGAAAAAGGTTTTGTACCCGGCTTCTTTTAACGCTTCGGGCAGGGTAATATATTCGGATGGCAGGTTGTGCACATATTCGGGCGGCAGCAGCTTGTTAAATCTTCCCTGCCTTCGCCATTCTTCCCCGGTTCGGGCGCCAATCCAGTCGGTAATGCCATGGCGCGCCGGAAACTGGCCAGTCATTATACTTGCCCGCGAAGGGCTGCAAACCTGACAAGCAGCATAGCCATTGGTAAAAATCATTCCTTCATGAGCGATCCGGTCGATATTGGGTGTTTCATAATACTCACTGTCCATACAACTTAAGTCGTGATATCCCAAGTCGTCAGCCAAGATAAAAAGCACGTTAGGCTTGGGTTCTGAAACATCCGGAGAACAGGCCCAAAAAGGCAAAAGCCCCAAAGTTGTCCAGGCGGAAAATCGATTCATCCTGTTCATTTTATTCCAATTTAATTTTCTACTTCTAAATGGACACAAAAACACCACAACCCACAATTGCGGTGGTGTTTTCGTGAAAGACTTCAATCAGAAATTCCTATTTCAGCTCCAAAGCCTGTGTTTTCGAGTATTCCTTTCCGCGTATCGCAACGAAGGTTTCTTTCATTTCTTCCAGTTTCTCCGGATTCGACTCTGCCAGGTTATTTTGCTGCCCAAGGTCATCGTTCAGGTTATAAAGCTGAAATTCTTTGGAATTGCCCAATTCGATATTCACCTGATTGTTTACGGCAGGTCCGTTATAAGGTGGAATCATCAGCCAGTCGCCTTGACGCAGAGCGGTACGGCTTGTGGCTTCCAGCACCAACGACTCCCGCCCGTTAGCACTTTTCCCCATCAACACGTCCATTAGATTCTGGCTGTCCGTTGTTGTTTCTTCGTCACCGACCAACGAGGCCAGAGAGGCCAGTAAATCAAGCTGGCAAACCAGCGCATCGGATACTTGCGGTTCAATTTTGCCTTTCCAATAAGTGATAAACGGAACCCGGGTTCCCGCTTCGAACAGGCTATATTTACCTCCACGAAGAGGACCGGATGGCTGATGATCACCCAATTTCTCAACGGCCTCATCATAGTAGCCATCATTCAGAACCGGCCCGTTGTCGCTGCTTAAAATCACCAAGGTATTTTCAAGCAAACCTTCCGCTTCCAAAGTTTTCATGAATTCTCCAATACACCAGTCAGCTTCCACAATTACGTCGCCGCGTGGCCCCATGCCTGACGAACCAACAAAGCGAGGATGCGGCGTACGCGGCACATGGGGCTGCTGCATGGCATAATACAAGAAGAAAGGTTCTTGCTTATGGCTTCTCACATACTCCTGTGCTTTTGCCAAAAAATGGTCGGCCATATCCACGTCGCTCCATTTAGCGGCTTCGCCACCCTTCATAAAACCGATACGTGGAATGCCATTCACAATACTGTTGTTGTGCCCGTGATGCCATTTCATCGTCAGCAGCTCGGGGTTGTCCTTTCCGGTTGGCTCGCCTTCAAAGTTTTGCTCATAATTCACCTCAATCGGATCATTCGGATCCAAATTGTCCACGTAGCCATCTTCAATATAAACTGTTGGCACACGATCCTGCGTGGCCGCCATAATATAGGAATAATCGAATCCAACTTCATTTGGTCCGGGTGATACCCGTTGGTTCCAGTCCACAATTCCATCCCCCAAGCCCAGGTGCCACTTACCTACAATGGCTGTTTGATAGCCATTCTTTTTGAGCATTTTAGGGATCGTCACCTGTGCAGTATCAATAATCAAAGGCGCCGTTCCTGGTAGAATGTTGGCATCTTTATTTCGCCAGGGATAAACCCCGGTAAGCAAACCGTATCGGCTAGGCGTGCAAGTGGCCGAAGTGGCATGGCCATCCGTAAATTTGACACCCGCGTTGGCCAACGCATCCATATTCGGAGTCTCCAACCCGGTGGCACCGTAAGCGCCCAAATCGCCATAACCCAAGTCATCAAGGTAAATAACCACAATATTGGGTTTGATTTCGGGTGCAGGCTTTTCGCTGGTTGTGCAAGCTGAAACCGCAGCCAGACAAGTGGTCGTGAGTAGTAAATTCTTCATTCGAGTATTCTTTTTAGTGCTGGTACTTATTGATTCAATTTGAGCTTATTTCAAAGTCCATTCCGTCTTCCAGTTGATCACAGGCTTGTCGCCTTGAAATTCAATGGGCAGCCAGATATAGCGTCCATCGATGGCATTATCAGGCACCCAGCGATCAGCCATAAAAATAAACGTTCCGGGTTTCTCAGGATTTTCCAGGATGTAAGTACTTTGCGAGTCAAAGGTCGTTTTCATTTGTTCTTCTGTTCCCCGACATGGATTTCCTAAAGACGTCCATGGCCCAAAGATATCATCAGCCACAAACGAACGCGCGGCATTTGGCGCCCAACCTGTGCAGCCCGAAGCAATCAAATAATACTTGCCGTCCTTCTTGAAAATCGCAGGCGCTTCGTTGTGCCCGGCAGGCATGACCGCAACGTAGCGATCGGTAAACGCCGTATATTCGTTGTTTAATTCTGATATGTGCAAGGTCAGGTTTTCTTCGGAAGCATGCATATGATAGGCTTTTCCGTCATCGTCCACAAAGAGCGTCATGTCGCGCGCCATCTGTCCTTTTTCAAAATCGCGATGAATAAACATCCCGTTGGCGACTGCTTCCAGCCATTCTTCCGACCAGCTTTTCAATTCCTTCGGAAAGGTCATCTGCTTTTGTTCGGCGGTAAAGTTCATCGGCCACTGCCCGGCGTTCGGATTGACGCTGTGAATATATTCAAAAGGTCCGACAGGCGAATCGGCTACCGCCAGACCGGTTTTAGCAGCTGAATAGCCCATCCCCTTCAATTCATGATGAAACCACATCACGAACTTTTTTGTCTGCTCGTTGTAGATCACTTTTGGGCGCTCAATGATGCAGCCCTGCACAATCGGGCTTTCCGGATCATCTGAAACAGCCAGTGCGATTCCTTCATCTTTCCAGTTGTACAGGTCGTTTGATGAGTACACATGAACACCGACCATGGCGCGGTTTCCTGCTTTTCCTTCAATTTTGTGTTCGCCATACCAGTAGTAGGTTCCGTCGAACTCCAGCAGACCCCCACCATGGGCATTGATGTGAACACCTTTGTTGTCGGGCCAGATTGCTCCCGGCTTAAAACTCGCCTGCTTGCTATTCTGAGCAATACTCACCGTGCTCATCAACAAAGCCACGATAATGATAAGTTGTTTGATTGATTTCATTGGTTTTAAGATTATGTGATCTCAAATATAACGATTCATGATTCAATTCCTGCTTGAAATGGTTGAGCTGTGCCGGTTGTTTTACGCGCACCGCTCGATTTAACATTAAATCCTCATGAATCATCCAGGTAATGGTATCGCAGGTTGTACCTTTCAAATAAGGAATTAAAGAAACCCCATCAAGGGACAAGCCTTCGGTCTATTTCCCCCGGAGCAACATCCCCTGCCGTTGCATAAATCTCTCAGCGAGTAGCACCCCAGGGTCCGTGGTTTCCGAACCAGCTTACTTGCAGCGTCATTCCGAACTTGATTCGGAATCTGCCGGCGGGTAGCTGGATGCTGGATGCTGGATGCTGGATGCTCGATACTGGATGCCCGCTCGACGAGTCATCCTGCCCGGCAGCTGCCGGGTCAGGATCTGTTGGAGGGTTGATCCTGGATGCTGGATAAAACGGCGACTGCGACCCCGAGGTGTCGGGACAGGCTGAACACTGGAAACTAAGATTGCTCACTTGAAGTTCCTTCCGGTGACGAAACGCGAAGATTTCGACCTTTTTGCCGTTATTTTTTCAGGAAAATCAGCTCTCCGCACCTCCAAATTCATTGGTCAATTTAACGATATATCTTCGTTCGTATGAGAAATAAGGGGTTTTTAGGCCCAAAATGCATCATTCATGAAATACAGCAAAAAAATTAAACTTATATCGATTTGATGATTTAACTTGGTGTGCAATGAATCAACCATAAATCATTAATCTTTAATTTTTAAATCATGGAAAACAAAATTACCAATCAATTACCCGATGAAGTGGCTACTCAAGCCTTAAGCAACATCAATGAAACCGTTACCCTATTAAGTCCTTACCTGATTGCTTTGAATCCGCAGGAACGGCAATCGCTCCCCAAAATGAGCGACGGCACGGCTCCTTTTGTTGAAAAATGTCTCGACTACTGCCAGAGCAATCCCCAGTTTGCCCCTCCCTACCTCGATAGTGAAGGTTTTAAAAGCGACATGGGCATGTGGAAACAACTCATAGCGGTATTGCGCCCCCTTCAGCAATTAATGCAGAACCTGGACGACACGACCACTGAAGCCGGGTCGGAAAGCTATACGGCAGCCTTGACTTACTACAATTCGGTGAAGCAGGCGGCTAAATTGAGCGTACCCGGATCGAAAGCCATCTACGAAGACCTGAAAGACCGCTTTGCCAAACGGAGTTCCGCACAAGGTTGAGGCTGTGGTTTAAACCATTCAACAAAATCGGAAACCTTTCAGGAGGTTTCCGATTTTTGTTTGGTCCGGAGAGACTGCCGGCATTAGCGAGCAAGCCTATCATCAAATCGTTCGTATCCCCGGCTCAACCGGGCAGTAAAAAGATGTCACGATGTCACATTTTAATCAAACGATGGCTTTCGGATACGAAACAATCCGCCTTTTTCATGCAATCATGCGGCTCAATGCTTCAAGCCTGCGGTTTTTTCATGGAACTTTTCACCAATTTCATGCACGCTTCAAGCAAAACCTGACAAGCTTGCCAGTTTTTTGCGGAAGTTTCCACCAAAATGATTCAAGCTTGACTGAAAAAGGTGCACGGTTGAATGAAAAAGAGGCTTCACTGAATCTTCGAGCTGCTCGATTGCACTGTTTACATTGAAACGAGCAGCTTCCGGGTGGATGATTGCCTGTTTGAGGTGGAACGACCCACTTGCCAAGTGCCTCCACCCACTTTCGAAGTACCCCTCGCCCTGTTAAACAGACCTTATTTAGAATGACGATAAACGAACCGCCACACTTCGGAGAAAGACTTCAGGCTGCAAGAAATAAAAACGATCTTTTTTAAAAGTTTGTAACATTCGGTACAACCCTGGCGTGACTTCCTCCGTATTTTTAACCAATAAATAAAAAAAAACGAAGTCAACTATGATCCGAAACCTTCATCCCCCGAAGATCTGGAAAATCCCTGTTATCATTGTTCTGGGAATATTCGCCGGTCTTTTTGTCTTTACCCTTTACCTGTCCAAGGCACATTCTTATTTGTCTGACGATCCGAAAACCTGTGTCAACTGTCACATTATGGCACCTCAGTATGCCACCTGGAACCACAGTTCACACCGCGAAGTGACCAATTGCAACAGCTGCCACGTTCCACACGACAACTTTTTCAACACCTACTATTTTAAAGCGAAGGACGGTCTGCGGCATGCCACGGTTTTCACCTTGCGAAACGAGCCCCAGGTGATTTTCATTAAAGAGGAAGGTGCCGAGGTGGTTCACCAAAACTGCGTGCGTTGTCACGAAAACCAACTGATGGACGCCCAGCACAGCAGCTACCTGGCAAACTACGAAGCACACCGGACCGACAGAAAGTGCTGGGAGTGTCACCGCGAAGTTCCGCACGGACGGGTAAACAGCTTATCGAGCACGCCTTATGCCCGTGTTCCGCTACCGGAAAGCCCCGTACCCGACTGGATTAAAAATTTAAATAACAACGATTAAAAAACCATATCACATGAAACCATTAAAGACGACCATTGAAAAAAAACCGATTTTGGGCTGGTTACTTTTCTTCGCCACCTTACTTGTTGTTTTTGTTTTGGGGCTGCTGGCCTCATCCATCATGGAACGCCGGGCTGAAGCCAGCTTTGTAAATGTTCCGAAAGTAAAGTTGTCAGAGTTTGAACCGCGCAACGAAGTGTGGGGCGAAAACTTTCCCCGCGAATTTCAGTCCTATTACCAAACCGCCGACAGTAATTTCCAAAGCAAATACAACGGCAACGCCATGATTGACATGCTCGAAGTTGATCCACGCATGGTGGTGCTTTGGGCTGGCTACGGATTTTCAAAAGATTATAACCAGGGACGCGGCCACTACTACGCCATTGAAGATGTACACAACACGCTGCGTACGGGTGCTGAAGGCGATCCGGACAAAGGCCCGATGCCAACGACTTGCTGGACCTGTAAAAGTCCGGATGTTCCACGCGTAATGCAGGAAGACGGAGTTGCCGAGTTTTACAAAGGCCGTTGGTCACGACTGGGTGCAGAGATTGTCAACCCCATTGGCTGTGCCGATTGCCACGACCCCGAAACCATGAACCTGCGCGTGACACGGCCCGCTTTGGTGGAAGCCTTCGAAAACATGGGCAAAGATGTCAGCAAAGCGTCGCACCAGGAAATGCGGTCGCTGGTTTGCGCCCAATGTCATGTGGAGTATTATTTCGACAAGAAAAAAGTGGAAGGAGCCGAATACCTCACCTTCCCCTGGCACAACGGGATGACGGTTGAAGGCGCCGAAGAATATTACGATGCCATCGAATTTAGCGACTGGACACACTCGCTAAGCAAAGCGCCCATGTTGAAAGCCCAACACCCGGGATACGAAATTTATATGCAGGGCATTCACGCAGAACGTGGTGTTTCGTGTGCCGATTGCCACATGCCCTACAAATCGGAAGGCGGACAAAAATTCACCGACCACCACATCCAATCGCCCCTGAACAATGTAGCCAACTCATGCCAGGTTTGCCATCGCGAAGAAACGGCAACCTTAATCAAAAACGTATTTGACCGCCAGGACAAGGTGATTGAAAACCGCGACAAACTGGAAGAACTGTTGGTACGTGCCCACCTGGAAGCTCAAAAGGCTTGGGAACTGGGAGCTACCGAAGATGAAATGAAAGAAGTGCTGATGGGCATCCGTCATTCACAATGGCGCTGGGACTACGCAGCGGCCAGCCACGGCGGCTCGTTCCATGCCCCGCTTGAAACCAGCCGGATCATTTCAACAGGAATTGACATCGCGCAGGAAACACGTATCAAGCTATCACGCATTTTGGCTTCCAAAGGATTCAACGAGGAACTGCCCTACCCCGATATTTCAACCAAAGCCAAAGCGCAGGCATTTATTGGGCTCGACATGGCAACCTTAAACCAGGAGAAGGAAGAATTTCTGGAAACCGTGGTCCCCGAGTGGCTGAAAAAAGCGCAGGAACGCGAAGATTCGTGGGATGTCGTACGCAACTAAAAGCCGATTGATATGAAGACACGCTTAAGCGGCAGCCTGTTCATTTTGTTCATGCTGTCCGCCTCCTTCAGTTTTGCTCAGTTTTCACTGAGCGGCGAATTCCGGCCACGTACGGAACTAAGCCACGGCTACAAAAGCCTGGCCGCAAGTGATCAGGATGCTTCGCTGTTTACAGCGCAGCGCACCCGGCTCAATGCCTTGTATCAATCCGAAAAGGTCATTACCTTTTTGTCCTTGCAGGATGTACGCACCTGGGGAAGCCAGCCCCAGTTGGTCGGCAATGAAGATTTTGCCACCTCTGTTCACCAGGCTTGGGCCGAAGTGTTTTTTTCGCCTGAATTTTCGTTGAAAGCAGGGCGTCAGGAGCTGGTGTACGACGACCACCGGATCTTTGGAAACGTGGGCTGGGCGCACCAGGCCCGTTCGCACGATTTGGCGATTCTGAAATACCAAGGCAACATCAGTCTGCATGTTGGAATCGCCCATCACGAGAACAGCAATCCTGCCAACAACCTGTTTGACGGTGCGGATGCCTACAAAGACCTGCAATATGTCTGGTTCAACAAAAAATGGGATACAGGCAGCCTGAGTTTGCTGGTGCTAAACAATGGCATTCCGGAAAACACGCCCGATGGGCAAGAGGTGAACTACAGCCAGACGATGGGAGCTCACGCCACCTATCCGCTGGGAGAATTTAAGCTAGCGGCCAACGCTTACCTGCAAACGGGCAAAACGGCCACCGGTAGTGACTTGAGCGCTTATAACTTGCTGCTGGAAGCCACCTGCCCGCGCGGCATTACCTGGGGTTACGAACGCCTGTCGGGAACAGCTTACGACGACACGAAAAATAAATCATTCAACCCACTGTATGGCACCAACCACAAGTTTAATGGTTTCATGGACTATTTCTACGTCGGGAATCATTTCAACTCGGTTGGGCTGAATGACATTTATGCGAAATACAACTATTCGAAAGACCAATTGAGTTTGAATGCCCATTTGCATTACTTTTCTGCCGCAGCTGAAATTAGTGCCGACGCATCCAATTACCTGGGGACGGAACTGGACTTGGGAGCCGGATGGAAAATCAGCCCCGAAGCACAGATCAGTTGCGGTTTGTCGTGGCTGTTTGCAGGCGATAGTATGGAAATCATTAAAGGAGGGGACCAATCGGCAAGCCACTACTGGAGTTGGCTGATGCTGAGTGTAACGCCTAATTTCATTAAGTAGATTACACCTGCATTCTATCGAGACTGTCTATAGTTGTCATTCATGGTCATTTTATTGTCATTGATCGTTTCAGGGTAACTTAATGACCACCTAATGACCCTAAATGACAATTTAATGACCGAGGTAAATTGAAAATATTCATTTTTTAAGCATTGTTTTATGGAAAGAAATACCTGGCAAACGCCATGGTCGTATCGTGAGGGATGGATTATCGTTGTAGGATTGACCGGTTTAGGTGTCGTTTGGCAGGTGTTTCTGCCTGCGCTTGAAGCGCAAGTCCCGCGATGGCCCGGCAATTTGATTCTGGGCCTTATTTTTATCACACTGTTGTTAGCCCTGCACTTTTTCTTTGCGAAGTCACTGCTCAGCAAATGGTTGTCGTCAGTTCCCGCGGCGGTCACCTCGGCCGCTTTTTACTGTGGGCTGGCCATCTTGATGGGCATCATTCCGCAAGGGCAAGCAAACAACTCAACGCTCATCAGCCTGCTCGGCTTAAACCGGCTGACGACTTCGTGGATATTTGTGCTGGCCAATGCTTATTTTTTAAGCGGTCTGGGCTTGGCTACGCTGAAACGTTTGATTCCTTTCAAACTAAAAAACGCGGGCTACATCCTGAACCACCTGGGACTTTGGATCGCACTGACCGCCGCTGCCCTGGGAAGCAGCGACCTGCAACGTTTGTATATGAATTGCTACGAAGGCCAGCCCGAGTGGCGAGCCACCAACCAGGCCGGGCAGGTGGTTGAGTTACCAATCGCCATAGAGCTGACCGATTTCAAAATTGATGAGTATCCGCCCAAACTCACCTTGATTGACAACACCACAGGCCGGGTGGTGGCCAAGGGAAAGAAGAACCAATATTTTTCGGTGGAAGACTCGCCGATCCAGTTGCTGGATTACAAGGTTGAAGTGGAGAAACGGCTTCACTCGGCCGGCCTCATTGGCGAGCGATTTGAGCCGGTCAACGAGATGGGATCGCCCCCTGCCGCAAAAGTTAGGGTGACGCATACACAAACCGGCGAGACCCAAACCGGCTGGGTCAGTTCCGGAAGTTTCATGCACCAGCCTTACGCCTTCAAACTGAGCGACCGCTATTCGCTGGTCATGCTGCCCCCCGAACCTCAGAAGTTTCAGTCCGACATCAGGATTATGACTGAAGAAGGCCAGCAGATGCAAACCACTTTGGAAGTAAACCAACCTTTTAAACTGGGTGGCTGGAAACTTTATCAACTGAGTTACGACAGCCAAAAAGGGAAATGGTCGACACTGAGTGTGATTGAGCTGGTGCGCGATCCCTGGATTCCCGTGGTTTACCTGGGAATTTTTATGCTGCTGGCCGGAAGCCTGTTTTTATTTCGCGATGGCACAAACAAAAAGAAAGCACAATAGGATGGGATGGATTAATTTCGAATTATTTGCGGCCGTCAGCCTGATTTGCTGGTTGGTCAGTGGCGGCTTTTTAATGCTGAAGACTTCAAATTCAACATTCAAAACGCTGGCCCCAACTGTTTTGGCGCTGAGTGGGTTCATCAGCCTCATGCTGTTTATCGTGCTGCTTTGGGTGAAAATAGATCGTCCGCCCATGCGTACGCTAGGTGAAACCCGCCTGTGGTATGCGGCTTTGCTGGCTTTGATTGGCATCGTCAGCTTCATCCGATGGAAATACAAATGGCTGCTGGCCTACAGCCTGTTTATGGGCGGCTTGTTTTTGGTAATCAACCTGCTTCACCCCGAAACCTACGACAAAAGCCTGATGCCAGCCCTGCAGAGTGTTTGGTTCGTTCCGCACGTCATTGTTTACCTGTTTGCCTACGCTTTGCTGGCAGCATCAAGCTTGGTTGCCGTCAAAGCCATCTACCAGGACCAACAGGGCAAAAATTGGCAACATTTGCCCGAACTGGCCGACAATTTTGTTTACCTCGGTTTTTCATTTTTAACCATGGGGCTGCTGTTTGGCGCGCTCTGGGCCAAAGAAGCCTGGGGCCATTACTGGACCTGGGACCCGAAAGAAACCTGGGCCTTCATTAGCTGGACTGCATACTTAATCTATATTCACTACCGGTACAAACACTTGAAAAAACACAAACCCGCCATGTGGATTTTAATTGTGGCTTTCGGTTTATTGTTGATTTGCTGGTTTGGTGTCAATTACCTTCCAACAGCCCAAAACAGCGTGCATACGTATTCGGGATAGAAGCTGGATGCTGGATACTTGATGCTAGATGCTAGATACTTGATGTGGGATACTGGATGACTGGCTTCTTGTGGCTTGCAGCTAGAGGCTTGTAGCTCGATCCTCAATGAGGAATGCCAGATATTTGGAGAACGAGGCGTTCTTTTGACCGAAAAAAGAAATCTATGTGACTGATGTGACTAGGTGGTGAAAATAAAAGATTTGCAAACCAAATTCTTTTAACAAGTTAAAATTCAAGGAAAACCACAATAGCCCCATAGAACACATAGAAGAAAAGATGGAAGATGCTGGTCATTGTCGGTTCCCTGGCCACTGGGACTGTTTACTGAACACTGCTTCAGCCGGTCATTAGATGGTCATTGAATGGTCATTGATGGTCATTCATTGTGAAGCCCAAGTAGGCTTGCAGCTTGATCTTCGATTCCGGATGCCGGATATCCAGAACTAGCGCCAGTGGTTAGACAAATGGAATTTGGAATTTCCTTTTTGCATTTTGTAACATCCGATACAACTTAAAAACCCAGCTTTATTATCTTCGCGCCTTATATAATCAGAATCAGATGCAAAACTCTGGATTGTTCCATTTGCATCATTTCCATTACGCTGTTTCAAGATGAAGAAAAAAAATAAATCCCTCAAAATCTTTCGAAAACTACACAAATGGCCAGGCATTGTGATTGCCGTTTTGTCCATTCTCTTTGCCTTGTCGGGAATCGTGATGAATCACCGGCCACTGTTTTCCAAGGTAGACGTAAGCCGGAGACTGTTGCCTTCTGACTATCACTACAAAAACTGGAACCTGGCGGCCGTGCGTGGCGGCTTACCAATCGACTCAAGTCAATTTCTGCTTTATGGAAACATCGGTGTTTGGCAAAAAAACGGCGATGAAATCCGCGATTTCAACCAAGGATTTCCGAAAGGCATTGACCAACGTAAGATTTATCAGATCCGCGCCTTTCAGAACAAGCTTTACGCCGCCACACATTTCGGTTTATATGAGCGGGCGCAAACCAAAGGAAATTGGCAAAAAGTGCCGATTCCTTTAAAAGAAGAACGCCTCACCGACCTGTTTATCAAGCAGGACAGTTTGATGGTTTTAAGCCGCCACTATCTGCTGAAATCGGGCGACGGAAAACAATTCGAGGTGGTTCAGCTTCCGAAGCCCGCCAACTACAAACGCGAAACAAGTCTGTTCACGACCCTTTGGCAGCTGCACAGCGGTGAACTGTTTGGCTTGCCCGGCAAGCTGTTTGTCGATTTGCTGGGGCTGGTGACCATCCTGCTTTCGGTGACCGGCTTGTTGCACTTTTTCTTTCCCAAAATTGCCAAGCGACGGCGGGAAAAGAAAAAAGACAACAGCAAACTGACAGCGACCCGGCGGCTCAACCTGCGCTGGCACAATGTGGTTGGTTATGTGTTCATCCTTTTTTTGCTGATCAACACCACTGCCGGTATGTTTTTGCGCCCGCCCTTGTTGATTCCCATTGCCAATTCGAAAGTGGGGCTGATTCCGGGCACGCATCTTGACAATCCGAATCCTTGGTTCGACAAACTGCGACGTGCGACCTGGGACGCCCATTTGAACCGTTACCTCCTGTCGACATCCGACGGATTTTTCATGGCCGATGAGAAGCTGGAAGAACAACTCATTCCCATGCCTGTTCAGCCGCCCGTAAGTGTAATGGGCTGTAATGTATTGGAACCAATTGGGCCGGCGCAGTATCTGGTCGGCTCGTTTAACGGGCTCTTTATCTGGGATATTCGAAAGCAAGTTGTGTTGGATGCCTTTAGCCAGCAACCGCCGCAAGCCAATAGCGGGCGCCCCATTTCGGACCACATGGTGGCAGGCTATTTTGAGCTGAATGCGCAGGAACACTATTGGTTCGACTACAGCCGCGGGAAGCTTAGTTTTGAAGGCAAGGCAAGCTGGCCCATGCCGCAGGAAGTTTTGGACAAATCACCTTTATCGTTGTGGAACACGGCCTTGGAAGTCCATACCGGACGAATTTTTGAGCATTTGCTTGGCCCGTTCTATATTTTATATGTGCCCCTTTCAGGTTTGTGCCTGATGATGGTGCTGGTTAGCGGATTCTTAATTTGGTGGAAAGCCTATCGAAAAACGAAAAAGCAACAACCAAAATCCTAAGAAGCGGAACGTTCAGCCGATAAAACCAGCGGCAAATGATGCCCGCCAAAAGGTTTCTTATCGAAATTAGCATAGTACTTGATGCGTTCGAATCCAAAATGCTGCAAGAGCGAATGCAAATCATTCTTGCGCAAAGGCAGCAGTCGCGAAGCATGAAACAGGGATTCGCGTGTGCTTTTGATCACCAGCTCCGTATTGAAAATGATTTTGTCGTTTTCACCCTCCGGAAGATCATATTTCCGGATAAAGCTGATTTTTGGCCCGTCAATCAACGGAAGTTCATCAACTTGTTGATCCAAGATGTAGTCGTAGTTCAACATTTGAACCAAAAACTTGCCACCCGGCTTCAGCAGTTTGGCAACAACCTTGAAAAAACGGCCAATTTCATCGATGGAATCCAGGTGAACCAAGGTGTTTCCGAAGCACAAAACGGCATCCAGCGACGATTCTTCACAATAGGAATCGGCTTCCAACATGTTACCTACAACAAATTGAAGGTCAGGAAAATGATTTTCCTTTTGAGCCAGGGCAATCATCTTTTCATTTAAATCGAGCCCGGTTACCTGTCCCCCCAGCCCGGCCAACTTTTTTGCCAGCTGTCCGGTTGAACATCCAATATCCAGAATTTTTTTGCCGTCCAAGCCCACCAGACTGGATTTTACAAACTCAAGCTGCTTTTCATTCAACGGAAATATCTGGTTGTAATATTTGGCGATGGCAGAGTAAAAAATTTCCTGATCAATTTTCATATCGGACGGTTTATTTTATGTTTTGCCTGTTCGTATGACCAAGCGTTTGAATGGCTAAATATAGCCGTTTTTTTGCTCCTGTCATGTTGTATCGAACTTTTAAATGAGATGGAACAAGCGGCCAGTGGCTTATTGGCCGGCAGAACTTTCAACCTGGGTTTCTCTAACAATACGATTCAAAAGCCCCTGGCAAGCATCTTCCAAAATATCCAGTACCAACTCAAATCCGTCGGCACCACCGTAATAAGGATCCGGAACCGATTGGTAACTTTTGGACTTTGCAAAGTCGGTCATCTTATAAATTTTCCTTAAATCGTCCAGGTTGCGCGCCTTTTTCTTCAAATCCCACACGTTGTTGTCATCCATACCGATGACATAGTCAAAGGTGTCGAAATCATGAATAGGGTCCAGTGGTCGTGAAATCGATGTCAATCGATAACCTCTTCTGATGGCATGACTCTGCATTCTCCCATCGGCTGGTTCGCCTTCGTGGTACGCGGCGGTTCCTGCAGAGTCACACTCCACCTCGTTCTCCAGGCCCTGCTCCTCAAGCAAACTGTTAAAAACCGCCTCGGCACTGGGTGACCGGCAAATATTTCCCAAACAAACAAAGAGTACCCTTTTTTTCATATCGAACCACGTTTACCTACAAAATTAATCCATTCTGCAAATCATAAAAGTGAAGCCATAAAAAAGTGGTCAATGTTATATTTTTTTAACAGAAAAAAGAACCTGTCCTTTTTTCATCTATTTCAGCTGGGAAGGCATTCTCCGTGCCGCTCAATCCATTCATCGAACAAAGCTCAAAAATTGATTTTCAACAACTTTCAAAGGCCCGACTCATCGTCTATTTTGAAATCAAATTTAAAATACTCAGCTTTGCATTCTGTTTTTTTAAGCATGAAAGATTTTACAGTCGGCAGCGAAGCAAAAATTATCCTCAACTTTTCGGTTCCCCTGGTAATTGGCAATTTATTACAGAATCTCTATAACATTGTCGATAGCATTATCGTGGGCAACTACCTGGGAAAGGAAGCCCTGGGTGCTGTCGGAGCCTCCTTCCCCATCATCTTCACGCTCATCTCCCTGGTTATTGGTGTTGGTTCGGGTGCATCGACCGTTGTTTCGCAGTATTTTGGGGCCAAGCAAATGAAGAACGTGGCCAAAACCATTGATACCATTTTCATCTTTTTCCTGGGTGCGTCATTGGTTGTTTCGGCACTGGGAATCTACTTCAGCGGGGCCATTTTTCAACTTCTGCAACTACCCGAAGAGATGATGCCTGAAGCCGTAAGCTATATGAATGTTTACCTGCTGGGCATGTTTTTCTTTTTCGGATTTAATGGTATTACGTCCATCCTTCGCGGAATGGGCGATTCGAAAACACCCCTTTATTTCATGGTGATTTCCACCTTCAACAACATCGTGCTCGATCTGCTGTTTGTCGTGGTTTTTAAGTGGGGAATTGAAGGCGTGGCATTTGCCTCCGTGATTGCCCAGGCCATTGCTTTTTTTGCGGCTACCTGGTACCTCAACAAAAAGCATCCTGTTATTAAGTTAAGCCTCCGAAGGTATGTTTTCGACCGGAATATTTTTAAAAGCTGCCTGCGCATTGGTCTGCCAACTGGCTTTCAGCAGTCGTTTGTTGCTTTTGGCATGATGGCCATTATGGCCATTGTGAACGGATTTGGAACCAACGCTGTGGCGGCCTACACCGCTGCCATTCGCATTGACTCGTTTGCCAAAATGCCGGCCATTACTTTCTCGTCGGCCCTGTCGAGTTTTACCGGCCAAAACCTGGGTGCTTTGCGTGAAGACCGGGCCAGGAACGGCCTGAAAACCACCTTGTACTTTTCGTTGGTGTATTGCATCTTCATCTCCATCATTATCATCGTATTCGGAAAGTACCTCATCAAAATGTTCACGCCCGATCCGGCAGTTATTGCCATCGGACAAGACTATTTGGTAATTGTATCGTCGTTTTACCTCTTGCTGGCCGTGATGTTTACGCTAACCGGATTTCTACGCGGTGCCGGCGCCACTTTTATCCCCATGCTGACCACCCTAACCGCACTGTATGCGATCCGGATTCCACTGGCCTATTTCCTCTCCGATCATTTGGGAGTGAATGGAATATGGTGGGCCGAGCCTGCCGGCTGGGCCGCGGGAACCATCATTCTGTCCATTTATTATTTTAGCGGGAAGTGGCGGGGCAAGGACGTTTTTCAGCATTAAAAAAAAGCAGCGGCCCTCATAAAATCCTTTGGCCCAAGCGCTCACTTTCGAACCTATTCCATCAGATTGTAGTTTCCTTCTTTAGAATGCCTACAAATTAACACCAACAAGCAGCTTCAGCTTCTATTTTTTGTTTTTCAGCTTATCTTTGTTTGCTTCAAGGGTGAAACAGGCCGACTGCCATACAACATTTGGGTATTCCATTCGGCCAACATCAATATTTATTATTTTCACACCTGATTTTAATCAATGAAAAAATCACTAACCGCAACATCGTTGCACTTAAATTTATAACTTATGGGTAATATTTTCTTTATTGTTCCAATAGCATCCATACTTGCATTGATCTTTGCATGGATCTTCTTTAAATCGATGATGAAAAATTCGGAGGGCACCGACCGGATGAAAGAAATCGCGCAGTACGTGCGGGAAGGTGCCATGGCCTATTTGAGAAGACAGTACAAAGTTGTGGCCATCGTTTTTGCCATTTTGTTTGTCCTGCTGACCATTATGGCTTATTTTAATGTTCAAAATCCCTTTGTCCCCATTGCGTTTTTAACCGGTGGTTTTTTCTCTGGTCTATGCGGATTTCTGGGAATGAAAACAGCCACCTTTGCCTCAGCGCGTACAGCGCACGGAGCATCACAGTCGTTGAATAAAGGACTGCAGGTGGCTTTCCGAAGTGGTGCCGTTATGGGTTTGGTTGTTGTGGGTTTTGCCCTCCTGGATATCGCCGCCTGGTTTCTCATTCTAAACGAATGGGTTTACACCCCCGAAAACATGACTACCGGCCTGCATTTCCTTGGCCTGAACTTCGTTCATGCTCATCCTGAATTTGTTGTCGACGGCCTGTTAACAGAAGCCGGTACACGCTTTAAGCTGGTTGAAATTACTGTGACCATGCTAACTTTTGGAATGGGTGCTTCTACGCAGGCCCTGTTTGCCCGTGTTGGTGGTGGCATTTACACCAAAGCCGCCGACGTTGGTGCTGACCTGGTTGGGAAAGTTGAGGCCGGTATTCCGGAAGATGACCCACGCAACCCCGCAACTATTGCTGACAACGTAGGTGACAATGTGGGCGACGTAGCCGGCATGGGGGCCGACCTTTACGAATCATACGCTGGTTCGATCCTGGCCACTGCGGCTTTGGGTGCATCACTTCCTGCACTGGTATTGCGCGACGCCGGCTTGGATCCATTCCAGGCTGTTTTGGCGCCAATGATTGTTGCTGCCATTGGTATTATCCTTTCTATTTTGGGTATTTACATGGTTCGCACCAAAGAAACGGCCACGCAAAAAAACCTGCTCAACGCCCTGCTTTTAGGAACTGGCGGAAGCTCTGCCTTAATTCTTCTGGCGATGATCGGTCTGGCCTTTTTGGGCTGGGTAACCTGGGGCGTATTCTGGGCAGTCGTCATTGGACTGGCGGCTGGTGTGATTATTGGTCAGGCAACTGAGTTTTTTACTTCAGACGAATATAAACCCACGCAGGGCATTGCCAAGCAGGCGCAACAAGGCCCTGCCACAACCATCATTGACGGGATTGCCGTCGGCATGTATTCAACCTGGATTCCGGTCGTCACCATTGTACTTGGAATTATGGGCGCTTTCTGGGCTGCTGGTGGCGCGACCCACTTTGCCATGGGCGTTTACGGAATCGGCTTTGCCGCCGTAGGCATGCTGTCAACACTGGGCATTACGCTGGCAACTGACGCCTTTGGGCCAATTGCTGACAACGCTGGAGGCAACGCCGAGATGTCGGAACTTCCTCCGCAGGTTCGCGAACGCACCGATGCTTTGGATATGCTTGGAAACACAACTGCCGCCACTGGAAAAGGGTTTGCCATTGGTTCGGCTGCACTGACGGCTATGGCCCTGATTGCGGCTTACATGGAAGAAGTTCGTTTGTGGTTTGACAAAATAGCCAAAGCCGGCGAAGGATTTGTCACCAAAGGCCAGTTTGTATTTTATCATGATGTGGCACCCGCTGTAGGCGAAGGATTTAAAGCCATTAAAATATCGACGGCTTCAGTGAAAGACTTCTCTGAAGCATACGACATCAGCTTGTTCAATCCACTATTTTTAGGTGGGTTATTCCTCGGCTCGATGATGGCATTCGTTTTTAGTGCGATGACCATGAAAGCTGTTGGTCGCGCTGCCGGAGCGATGGTTGATGAAGTTCGTCGGCAGTTCCGCGAAATCAAAGGTATTCTGGAAGGAAAAGCAACCCCTGAATATGCCAAGTGTGTTGAAATTTCAACCATTGGCGCTCAAAAAGAAATGCTGCTTCCTTCGCTGGTAGCAATTATTGTTCCTGTAGTGGTTGGTGCGACCATGGGGGTTGCCGGAGTCATTGGCCTGTTAGCTGGTGGTTTAACCTCCGGATTCACCCTGGCAGTGTTTATGAACAACGCCGGTGGCGCCTGGGATAATGCCAAAAAATTCATTGAAAAAGGAAATTACGGCGGAAAAGGCAGCGAAGCCCATAAAGCCGGTGTTGTTGGCGATACGGTTGGCGATCCGTTTAAGGACACTTCCGGCCCATCATTAAATATCCTGATCAAACTCATGACCATGGTATCGGTGGTGATGGCAGGCTTAACCGTTACCTTAAGCTTATTGTAATTGGACATCCTGTTGAAGTAATTCTTGTTCTAAAACCTGTGGGCCAGCGCTCACAGGTTTTTTTATGGTGAAATTTCGACTAACACTATCGCGTACAAGAATTGGAAAGACCGCTTTTCAACAACCCGCCTCTTTTTCTCCGCGATTTTCCTATCTTTAATCGAATAAAAAAATAACCACCAAACGATGCCAACCATGAAACACGCACTCGGGCTCCTTCTTTGTGTAATTGCCACCACAGCCTTGGCGCAAACACCAATCGGATCTTTTACTTCGAGCCAGGATATTGGCAATCCGCAGCTTGCCGGCTCAGCATCATACGACAACCAAAGGCAGGAATATACCCTCAACGGATCAGGCTACAACATTTGGTTCGATCGCGATGAGTTTCATTTTCTGAATACCAAACTGAAGGGCGACTTCATTCTGACAGCTAACTTTGCTTTTACAGGAGAAGGAGTTGATCCGCACCGCAAAACAGGCTGGATGGTTCGTGCGTCGGACGAAGAAAATGCGGTGCATTGCTCGGCAGTGTTACATGGAGATGGACTAACGGTGATGCAATGGCGCCCGCTTCGAGGCGCTTCCATGCGCGATCCGGAAGAACAGCTGGCAGCGCCAAAACCCAATTACCAGATTCTGCAACTGGAACGGTCGGGCAAAACCATGATCTTTCGCGCGGCACATCCCGGAGAACCCCTGCAAACCATTGGATATCAAGTTATGGAAAACCTGCCTGATGAAGTCTTGGCGGGATTGTTCATCAATTCGCATCATCCCGAAGTTGTTGAGCAAGCCAAAGTGTGGAACGTGCGGATTGACCAGCCGGTTGCCGACGACTATAATCCGGGACAGGAAGGCTGGCTGGGCTGCCGCCTCGAGACCATGAACGTATTCAATGGCAAGCGAAAAGTGATTTACGAGAAAGACGATCGCTTTGAAGCGCCCAACTGGATGCCCGACGGCAAAAAGTTATTATTCAACATGGATGGATTGCTGTACACCATTCCCATTGAAGGTGGCGAGTTGGAACAGCTCAACACCGGCTTTGCCAACCGCAACAACAACGACCACGGCATTTCGTTCGACGGAAAACTGCTGGCCATCAGTCACCACCGCGAGGGCATGAATGGCGGCGGATCAACTGTTTACGTGTTGCCGCTGGAAGGGGGAACGCCACAACTGGTCACCGAAGAAACCCCTTCGTACTGGCATGGTTGGGCGCCCAACAACAAGGAGGTGGTGTACGTGGCACAGCGCGGCGAAGGCAGCGTGTACAACATCTACAAAAAATCAATTAACGGGGGAAAAGAGGTGGCGCTCACCAACAACAAACCCGGCGAACATGTGGATGGCTGCGAATATTCGCCCGACGGCGAGTACGTTTATTACAATGGCAGCCATTCGGGAACCATGCAACTTTGGCGCATGAAACCCGATGGCAGCGGAAAAGAACAAATTACCTTTGACGAATACAACGACTGGTTTCCGCATATTTCACCCGACGGGAAATGGATCGCTTTTATCTCATTCCCTCCGGATATTGAATTCAACTCCCATCCATCATACAAGCGGGTGATGCTGCGACTGATGCCCACGGCCGGCGGAGCACCAAAAGTGATTGCCTACCTGTATGGCGGCCAGGGAACCATCAATGTTCCATCGTGGTCACCCGACAGCCGGCAGATTTCATTTGTCAGCAATTCAGGAAAAGTAGATTGAATTGAATTTGGGCTCGAATGAATCCGTAAACGGGAAAAACGAAGCCTTTCACAGGCAAAAGCAGACCTCAGACAATCGATTCCGAAGCCTAAAAATCACCGGCGTATAACTACGAAAGCTTCCCGACAACTGTCTTCAACCGTTCGTAGGGGTACGAAAGCTTCGCACCAGGTATCGGCGACCGTTCGTAGGGGTACGAAAACTTCGCGCCAGGTATCGGCGGCCGTTCGTAGGGATACGAAAGCTTCACGCCAACCGTCCTCGACCATTCGTAGGGGTACGAAAGCTTCGCACCAACTGTCTTCGATCATTCGTAGGGATACGAAAGCTTCGCGCCAGGTATCGGTGACTGTTCGTAGGGATGCGAAGGGGGAATTGAAGGATTAATCGGTCCGAGGCATTGAAGGTAATGTTCATTAAACT
>NZ_LGIA01000046.1 GCF_001270965.1 Sunxiuqinia dokdonensis
TACAGCGGGAATGTCAACAAGTCGCTGACCGCCTACGCCACCGGCTACTATCGCACCAACTCGGTGACTGACCTGCCTTACGTGCAGGTGATGACCCCGCCAAACCCCAACCTGCGGTGGGAAAAAGTCAAAATGGTCAACTTCGGAATAGACTTCGAAAGCAAAAACCATTTGCTCTCGGGCAGTGTGGAGTACTACCTCAAGCGGGGCGAGGACCTGATTGGCCGCGCGCCGCTGGATCCTACCATCGGTTACAGTGTGGGCGGGCGAAACGAGTTTATCGGCAACAACTCGGCCCTGAAAGGTCACGGACTGGATGTGCAGCTGAACGTACATAAAAGCATCGGGAAGTTGAACTGGACTGCACAGCTGCTTTACAGCAAAGCGACCAACAAGATTACCCGTTACGATTACGAGAGCAATACGATCTCCAGCTACTTCTCATCCATTGCCACCCCTGTTCCCGGAAACCCGCGCTACAGCCTCTACAGTCTGAAATGGGCCGGATTGGACCCACAGACCGGCGACCCGCAGGTCTACCTGGACGGGGAAGTCACCAAAGATTACGCATCCATCCTGTCCAACCTGAGTCTGGAAGATTTGGTTTACAGCGGTCCGGCGCTGCCCACCGATTTTGGTTCGCTGCGCAACAACTTCCGGCTGGGGGATTTCACCGTGGGATTTACCATCAGCTACAAGTTCGGGTATTATTTCCGCAGGCCTTCACTGAGCTACTCGGCGCTCTTTAACAACTGGATTGGCCATGAAGAGTACGGCGAGCGTTGGATGAAACCGGGGGACGAGCAGTTCACCCAGGTACCGTCGATGCCCGTGGCTGGAACCAGCAGCTCACGCGACTTTGTCTACACCTATGCCGATATCCTGGTGGAAAAAGGGGATCATATCCGCTTTCAGGATATCAATGTTTCCTACGACCTGCGGCGCTCAAAGCACCGGTGGCTTCCCTTTAGTAAAGTATCGGTTTACGGCTATGTCAACCAGCTCGGTATCATTTGGCGGGCCAACAAGCAGGGGCTGGACCCGGATTATATTTTCCGGTTGTACCCGGCTTCGCCAACTTATTCATTCGGTATTAACATCACACTTTAATTAATTATGAGATACATTACACCATTATTCATCCTGTTTTTGTTGGGGCTACTGGCCTGCAGTGACGATTTCCTGGAAAGCAAACCGGATAAAAAACTGGTCGTTCCATCCACCCTGGACGACTTGCAGGCCATGCTCGATTATTTTGATGTCCACAATGCCAATATGCCCGGCATGGGCGAGCTGTCATCGGACGACTACTATATGCTGTTTGACCGCTGGAACAGCCTATCCTCTCAGTACATGAAAAACGGCTATATCTGGGCCAAGGAGATTTGGGAAGGCTCCGTGTCTATTGATTGGAACAATCGCTACCAGCAGGTTTTCTATGCCAACTATGTGCTGGAAGGCCTGGCGGAGCTCGATCCGTCCGCTGATCCTGCCCGGTGGGATCAGCTGAAAGGCAGTGCCCTGTTTCACCGCGCTCATGCTTTCTACCAGCTGGCCCAGCTGTTTTGTGCTCCCTACGACAAGTCCGCCTCCAACGAGGGATATGGGCTGCCCTTACGCCTGACCTCTGACATGAACGTGCATGTTGGCCGGGCAACGGTGCAGGAGACCTACGACCGGATTCTGACCGATCTGACGGATGCTTTGGAACTGCTCCCGGAAACTGACCCTTATAAAACCCGGCCGGTGAAAGCTGCGGCCTGCGCCCTGCTCTCGCGGGTGTACCTGACCATGCAGGATTACGACAAGGCCTTGGAATATGCCGAACTGGCCCTTGACATCGGCTATGAGCTGATTGATTTTACCAACCTCAATACCGAAGCCTCATACCCGATGGAGCGGTATAACAGCGAAGTGATCTTTCACAGCCGGATGACCCGCTACTCAACCCTGGCAAGCTCGCGGTTGATTATGGATTCAACCCTGTTTCGTTCCTATGCGGAGGATGATATCCGCAAAGCAGCCTGGTTTCGGACAGTAAGCGGGAACTATACTTTTAAAGGAAGCTACGACGGTTCGCTGCAAATCTTCAACGGGCTGGCCATCGACGAATGTTACCTCACCAAAGCAGAATGCCTGGCCCGCCAGGGGCTGGTGGAGGAGGCCATCAACATACTAAATGATCTGCTGGTTGCCCGGTTTGAAACGGGAAGTTATAGCCCGTTGAGTGTTACTGACCAGCAGGAAGCTTTGTCTGTTATTTTGCTGGAAAGACGAAAGGAGCTGCTGTTTCGCGGTATCCGGTGGATGGATTTAAGGCGGCTGAATCTGGATCCTTCCACCGCAACAACCCTTTACCGAAACCTGGACGGAACCCTGTACCAGCTGGAGCCTGGCAGTCCCAACTATATCTTACCTATTGCCGATGATGTGATTCAACTCTCCGGTATCCCCCAGAACATCCGGGAATAGTGTATGTAAAACCCGGGGAGTTGCCACCCCGGGTTTAAATTTAGCAGTAAAAGGCCCCCACTGGCAGGGCGTCTTTTTTTAGGCTCAATCCTTCGAACGGAAATCGATGTGGTTGTTCACTTCCGAAGCTTTGACACTGCGCACACCGGCAATCACTTCGGTTTGACTTTCCGAGTATTCCCTGGCGCAATCAGGATCTTCCAGTTTGTCAGGACACAGGTCATCCGGGCTGGACACCTGGGTCGTGGTCACACTTGTTCCTGATGCATCCATCAAAAACCAATACGTGGAGGACGATTCCACTTTACTTTCGTTTGGAATCACAAAAGCCTTGCAGTCAATACCATGACCACAGCAATCAAAACTAATGCATACTTTTTCATACTTCTTGTATTTAAATTAAAAAAATGAATTTGATTTGAATTTTCCACTTTGGCGGGAAAGACCTGTGCCGGCTATTCTTCAGAAAGACCGGCACTCTATATCGGCATATCGGCGGGACAGCCCCGCCGGAAGAGGGCCAACCTCCAAAGATTTTGCTCTCGGATATGCGCTCTGGGGGAATATAGCAGGTAAACCCGGACAGCAATAGTCCGCCCAAAGAGCCGTATCACTGACACATCATAGAAACACCCGGATTGACTTGCTTCGCGCCCCATCTTTTTTACAGTTTTTGTCCTGTCTTAAAAGTAGTGGAGCCACTTATTTTCACTCAGAACCTGGATTACGAAATACCTGAATGTAGATTCAGAAAAGAATGAACCTGAATTCAGAAAAAAATGAACTTCATGCACAAATTCATTTAACCTGAGGCAACAGTTAGCACTTAAGTCATCAGGGGTGCCCCCGCTCCCTGATCATTTTCGCGAGTGTTTGCGGGGTAATATTCAAATAAGAAGCGATGATCGCCTTAGATAGCTTCAATTCGATACCGGGGTGTGTTTGCAGCAGGCGCCGGTAGCGCTCCCAGGCCGTAGTGCCCACAAGCTCGCGCACCCGTTGCGCGTGATAATAGGCGTACTGGAGGGAAATACACCGGCTGAAAACCTCTGCCTCCGGAAAGGCTTTGTACACATCCTGCAACTGCCGGTATGAAATGGAAATGAGCAGGCTGCCACGCATCACCTCAATATTAACATCTGAAACCTTTCGCTGAAAAAAGCTGACCGGGTCACAGACAATGCTCTGTTCCTTCCAAATAATACCAGTCAGCTCCCGCCCGGCATTCTTGTCGAAATAAAAACCCCGGGCAATGCCCCGCTCTACAAAATACAGGTAGTCGGAAACATGACCGGCGTTTAACAGTAAATACCGGTGACGATGTTCCGTCATAGTGAGCCGCTCATCAAGGGCTGCGATCAACTCATCGACATAGGTTTTCTCAGTGAGTTTTTTGGGCAGGGGCCGCAATTGAAAAACGACATCGTAGAGACTGTGTTTTCTCATAGCTAAACGATTTTTTCCGAAAGTGAATTAATCTTGTGTTTTAGGCATTATTTAAACTGAAATTATAATGCCCCGGGAAACCGAATAATGGCTGGGTTTTAATAAGTGTCAAAAAAAGGAGAATACTCCTTTATCACCAGGTCTCTATTACCGTTTCTCCACTGCCGACCGACTAATATCGATCAAGACTGTATAATTTATGGCCTCCAGCCGGATCCCAAAACGTGTTCTGCCATTCTGTTGGATCAGCACGCCTTCATACCCGGCCAAGGGGCCGGATACGATCCTGACAGGTTCGCCTTTGGTGAATCTTGTTTCAACAGTGATCGTTTTATCCATTCCCAACATGCGCTTCACGCCTGCAATATCCTGCCCGGAGATTGTCGCTGGTTTCCCATCGCAGGAGACAAAAGTGGCCACCCTGGGTTGGCGCTTGATATTGTATAGTTCATGCTCATAGGTGTAAACGAAGAGATAGTTGGGGAAAAGTGGCAAGGTAATCCTTTTCTTTTGCCGGTTCTTCCAAACCCGTAAGGATCGGATCGTTGGGAAAAAAACTTCGTAATTAAGATCTGTAAGAATCTTATGAACCAGTTTTTCAGACCGTGGACGCAAGTAAATGATAAACCATTTCTTTTCGCCTTCATGGTAAGGGCTACCCGGAAGAATTTCGTCTTTTCCCTGCTTCATCATCCATCTCCTGCTCATCGTTCAGATTTTTATGCCCCAAATTCTTCCACGAATCCCACAGTATCTTCACGGTAACATCAAAGGATTGATCCTTGGTTTGTAATAATTATAAGTAGCTGTTTTTCTTGTATTTAATGAATTGCACTTAACAAAACTCTGTTGAGAAAGACCCACCGGAGGTTGGTCACTTAGCAAAAGCCAGTTCATAAAATGTGTTTTTGAGACGCATACCGTATGTTCGGTTTTCAAATCTATGAAATAAAATTACATAAACAAACAAATTGATATAAAATAATGTCAAATTTTTTGATCAAAAGCCGGATAAAGGTCGTTTGGATTGTTTGGCAAGGTGTTTTCAGCTTGGTCAGCAATTTCAAAAACGAATAAAAATGATTGGCCGGATACCAGACTCGAGGGCCCGGTGAAATAAACTTTACCGGGGGTTCTTTCCTAAAATCGCGGTTTTTACCTAAGTTTGTAATCAACAGATCAATACGACTATGACTACAAAAGACCGGATTATTGAAGAAGCCTTCAAATTGTTTTTAAACAACAACTACGAAAAAGTAAGTATATCGGATTTGGAAGAAGCGATCGGAAAAACACGAGGCGCAATATTCTACTTTTTCAAAAACAAGGAAGAGATATTCAATGCTGCTATTGAAACCTACATCATTAAAAAGCAGGCTCCTGATGAAAAATTTGACTTTTCTGACGATCTGTCTTTGGAACAATTTATTTACCGGTATGTCAAGGGGATAAACACCACCATGTCCCAGATGTTGTCCTTGTCAGTGGTGAATATTTACAAGCAATATTTCTCTTTGTACCTGCAGGCGTCACGTATCTACCCCAACTTTTCAGGGATCATGGCGGAAAATTCCGTTGCCGAAATAAGCCTTTGGAAAAAAGTGATCACGCGGGCCATTGACACCAAAGAAATCAAAAAGGTAGATCCCATGCATTATGCGACACTTTTCCGAAGTTGTTTTCTGGGGCTGGCCTTTGACCGGTGCCTCACCTACGGGCTGGATACGGAAGAATTACTTACAATCTACATGGACCTTTACAACCAGTTGAGACTGAAAAAATAACTGATTTTCTTGTAAGCGTATGTAAAACTTATTATTTTTACATACCCATCAGTATAATTTAGTCCTATGAAAACAGATGTATTTATCACCGCAGTCAGCAAATTCTTACCCAACGCCTCTGTTTCCAATGACCACATGGAACGCTTTCTTGGCCTGATTAACGGAAAGCCATCCCGGGTAAAACGCATTGTTCTAAAGCAAAATGGTATTCAACGCCGGTATTATGCACTTGATGAACACCAAAAGATTACGCACACCAACGCCGAGCTTGCGTTTCGCTCGATCGTAAAACTGTTCCCAAATGAAAAGATCCCGGATGACCTGGATGTCCTGGCCTGCGCCACCGGAAATCCGGACCAGCTGTTGCCTTCGCATGCCTCCATGGTTCACGGGCTGATGAAAAACAAACCGATGGAGATCTATTCTTGCGCCGGCGTCTGCCTGACCTGCCTGCAAGCGCTGAAAGTGAGCTTTATGAGTATTGCTTCAGGGCTTTCGAAAAAAGCCGTCTGTTCAACTTCAGAGTTGGCTTCCCCTACGCTACTGTCCAAAAACTATGAAGAAGAGTACGAACACTGCGCCCGGGTGGGTGAAGATCCCTACATGGCTTTTGAAAAAGATTTTCTGCGATTTATGCTCAGCGACGGGGCCAGTGCGGTCCTGCTGTCGGATAAGAAAAACGAAACGGGCCTGTCCTTTAAGATTGAGTGGATCGAAATAACCTCCTATGCCAACGAGCTCCCTACTTGTATGTTTATGGGTGCCGAGCTCAGGGGTGACGGCGAACTAAAAAGCTGGAAGGAATTTGAAAGTTCGGACTTGATCAACCGCTCTGTATTTACAGTCAAGCAGGATATTCGCTTGCTAAAGCCTAACATCATTCGTTATTGGGTCGACCATCTTGAGCAATGCCTGCAAAAGCACGGAGTAAACAGCTCTGATATCGATTATGTCATTCCCCACGTGTCCTCCATGTTTTTCTATGGCAAGTTGGCCGAAGAAATCGAAGCCCGAGGAATTGACCTGGGCACGGAAAAATGGTTCACCAACCTCACCGAGATTGGAAACATCGCCTCAGCGTCCATATTTGCTGCCCTCGATGACCTGGCCAGATCAGGTAGACTGAAGTTAAATGACAAGATTTTACTCTTGGTACCCGAAAGCGGGCGGTTTTCGTATGGAACAGTCTTGCTGAAGGTAGTGTAGGATTAACGAAATGAACTCTGGCTAAACGCGACAATTAGGGAATTATTTGAGTCGCTTTCTCAGTTCTTCCATATCATGACTAATTTTCTGCTCCAATACTTTGGCATAGATCTGAGTTGTTGAAATACTTTTGTGCCCTAACACTTGACTAACCGTTTCAATCGGAACCCCATTACTTAAGGTTACCGTGGTGGCGAATGTGTGCCGCGCCAAATGAAAAGTCAGATTCTTCTTAATTCCGCACAGATCAGCAATTTCTTTTAAATAGCTGTTCAGTTTCTGGTTTGAGAACAATGGGAATACTTTATCCCTGCTGATTGATTTAGGATGCCTTCGGTACGTTTTATAAATATCCAAAGCTCTAGGCAAAAGCGGTATTCTCAGCTTAGTGTTGGTCTTCTGACGCTTGGAGAAGATCCAGTTTTGGCCGTCTATCCCTAAATTAATTTCATCAGGTCTCAGGTTTATGGCATCGATATAGGAAAGGCCGGTATAACAACTAAAAACAAAAATATCCCGCACAGTTTGCAACCGCTCAATCCCGAGCTCCTTGGTTTCAATGTTATGAAGTTCCTTCTCTGTTAAAAACCCCCGGTCAACTTTTCGGAAACTGAGTTTGTACGAATCAAACGGGTTTTGGGTGATCCAACCCAGGCGAAACCCCAAATTGATCATTTTACGAAATCTTTCCTGATGTTTCATAACCCCATTATTACCAATCGGTTTGTGGTGATCAAGCGGTTGGTAATTTCTCAGGAAGTATTCAAAATCGGTGATGAACTTGTAATTGATCTGGACCAGGTAGATATCCGAAGATTTGAATTTACTTTTCAGGAACCGTTGTAGGTACTTTTTTGTTGTGCGGTAGTTTTTCATGGTGCCGGGAGAAAGGACGCTGGTTTGGGTGGTGTTGTGATAATCCACCAGTTCAATCAGCGTGTGTTCATCAGAATCCCCGAGAAAAAGCGCTTTGATGTTTTCCGGGGTAATCTTCTCTTTATTGATCTGTAACTCCCGGTAAGCATCTGTCAATTGCGAACGGACATGTTCCAGATAGCTGTTAAACTTTTTGGCTTCCGGACTGAAGCCCTTTGCCATTCCCCGGGCTTTATTCCATTCTTCAACAGCAATAGTCTTTTTCAGGGAAATCTCAATCCGGCGCGTCTCCACGGTAATTCGGGCATAGACGAGTCCCGTGTCTTTGTCCTTTTTGCCAGTCCGGATAATAAACTGGATACCAAAGGTGTGGGTTGTTTTCATATCATTTAATTTTTATCGGTTTAATCCGTTTCAACTGCTTCTGTTGAAAAACAAGGCCAAAAGACTCACCGGATTCACCAAAACCGGTCAAAAATCATGGTCAATAACTACAAAAATGACCTTTATTAACAACTGAACTACAAACGATTAAGCCCTTCTGGTGAGTTCAAAGGTAAAATAAAAAAAGACTCACCGTTTAACTCACCTGAATTGTGATATTTTCTGATATGAATTGATTTGACAAAAATCAAAAAAGCCTGTAAATCATACAACTTACAGGCTTTTGACTTCCTTTGATTTCCCATTTGGTCGGGATGAAAGGATTTGAACCTTCGACCCCCACGTCCCGAACGTGGTACGCTACCAGACTGCGCTACATCCCGGTGTTTTTGAAGTGGCACAAATGTACAATTTTCAAGGGAAATGATCGAACACTTTTTTTGAAAAAAATCCAGTTTTTTGGAAATTTGGGCGATCATCCCCTGCGAATCGTTTTTCGTAATAACGTTAACCGATTGCCAGACTGCAGCTTTTTATTCAAAAAATAAATACCAGACAATTGACTCTTTTACTTTTATTTCGTACATTTATTAACAATAAACTAAACGTTCAATTCTATGCACATCAAAAACCTAATCAAAGAACTGCCCTGGCATGCCGACCGTGTTTGGCAAAGACGGGAACTCTCCCAAATTGATAAAATAATCGTTCATCAGGAGTTGGGAGAAAGCACTATTGAGCAAGTCAATGCCTACCACACCTCTGTTGGTCCTCAAAACCACATCACCCCCAGAGGCTGCCCGCACATATGTTACCACTATGCCATCCGAAAAAATGGTGAAATTGTGCAGGTGAACGAATTATCAGACATTGTGTGGCAATGCAAAGGACAAAACACGAGCGGTGTTGGAATCATGCTTGTGGGCAACTTCTCGGGACCGGGATATGACATGGGAACTAGTGAACCAACGCCGGAGCAAATTCAATCGACCGAACAGTTGGTCGATTTCCTGTTGGAAAGTCTAAGCCTCCCAAACACCAGTCTTTTCGGACATTATCACTTTGGGAAACCGGCATGCCCCGGACACGTCATGCAAGCCTGGATCGAACAAAAGCGGGGCGTGCTCAATGTTGGAGTAAGTGAACAAAAAGTTGAAAAATCAATTACTGAAATTCAATCGCGACTCAACACCCTGGGCTATGCTGCCGGAAAAGTAGATGGCCTGCTTGGAATGAAAACACAGTCAGCTATACGGCGTTTTCAAGCCGATCAGCATCTGCTGGTTGATGGAATTGTCGGTCCTCAAACCTGGTCGAAATTATTAAACCTAACAGCAAAATCATGAACTCAAAAAGTAATATCAATCAAGACGAATTCTATACCATCACTCAAAAAGAATTTTGGTTGAAATGGTTTTCCAAATTCATGTTTACCCTCATATCGGTAAAAGTATGGGGCTTGATTGCCTGCACCTGGGTTTCAACCTACCTGCTCTTGTGTCATGAAATGGTTTCTGTAGGCGACCAAGTCTATGAACTTGGCATTACCGGGGCACAATGGGTAACGTTTAATACAACAATCTGGGGCCTGATTTTCGGCATGAAAGAAATTTTCCGGGTGATGGACAACAAAGATCGCAGTGACGCAAAAATCATCCAGGAAGACAACAGAACCAAAGAGGAAATTGCCAAAATTACAGCCAGCACGATGACTCCAACCGGTGCATCCGGATCTAAATCGACGTACACTGCCGATGGAAAAGAAGTAGTAGCCGATGAACCTAATTAACAATGACATTATGGCGAAGAATATTAAAATAATCATCATAGGCCTGATTATCCTGGCAATTGTTGCTTCACTTATTTTTGTGAGCTTCAAAATTGAAGGGCCAGGAACGCTCATTGGCGGCTTAGCCGTGCTGTGGGCCGGAGCAAAATCGAAGATCTTTGGCAGTAATAACACAGAAGATAAGATTGAAAAAATCAAGGCCGATCATCATCTAAAACGGGATGAATGGCAAACGGCTAAAGAAGAGTACGATTCCAAATTTCGGCTGCTTCAGGCGCAAATGCAATACATTGACTACAAATCAGCCTTAATCTCTGAAAAAATTAGTCATTTGGATGAATACCAGAAGAAAAAGATCGAGGAAATAGAACATGCCGACAGCGACCAACTGCTGAAACTATTAAATGAAAGGAGTAACCCATGATAAAAAAACAAATCCTACTCAGTCTGCTTTTCATGATCGCGATTGGAGCCTCAGCACAAAGCCGCAAGCTTATACCTGGAGCAAGCTTTACCAACCAGTCGACCGACACGCTGTACATTATCCCAATGCAGCAGGTGAAATCGCTTCTGTCAAGTGCTGTCAGCAATGACATTAACGAACAAAAGCTGGAGTTATACCAAAAGAAAATCAGCTTGTTTGAGGACAGATCAGCACTGGCTGACAGTGCCATCACAATCAAAAAGCTGGAAGCTGACTACTGGCACAGCCAACTTCGCCAAAATGACCAACTACTGGAAAACCAACGAATTGAAAACGTTAAACTGATTGATGAAAAGAACCGGATCCGGCAATCGCGGGTGTACTATTTGGTAGCCGGCCTGGTTGCCGGTGCAGTGCTGGTATCGCTCTGATTATTTCTCCAGAAAGTCACGCAGATAACTAAACCGGGGAGTCAGTTTTCCGTTTTTCAGAATGGTGGCCCGTTCAACAATCTCCTCTTTGTCTTCACCAAACAGGGAAGGGAACACTTCGTAGTATAAATCCCGGGCAAAAGTTCGGGAAGCATCCATCGGTAGCGCAGCCGGCAAATTATCGACAGCGGTGACCGTAACATGCGATGAAGAACTAAATGGCTCCTGCTCAGTTAGCTGTTGTGCATCCACATCGTAAAAAGGAGAATCAATTTCGGAGGTCCGTAGAGTCGTCGGAATCGGTCCGGGCACATCGCAGCTGATATCCGACACCAGCGAAATACCAAAATCCTTTGATCTCAAATCATCGGCGGTGAAAAAATGTGGCGAATCCTGATTCCAAAAATGACAGGCAATCAACACGTCAGCCACTTTCGTGTAAGGTAAGAATGCCGATTCATAGTCTGACGGATGATCGAAAAAATGTTGTTCAACAAAAGGCCCGTTTTTTCTTCTCACATAATCTTCCGGATCCAAGCGCGTAAACACTGGGTGATCATATTCGTGCTCCAGGAATTCTTTGGGCAACACTTCCGGAATCCCCAGGTGATGGATGATCTCAAGCGCCCCCGATGCAACACGCCCACCACCGGTGACCACAATCTTCAGCGGCGGAATCTTTAATTTTTTCAACTGCTGATGTAACACTTTCAGATCCCGGCACTGCTCCGGGCCCGGGAGTTCAACCCGACAAAAGCGCTTCCAAATTCCTACAAAGGCATAGTATGCTCCAACAACGCCGGCCCAAAAACCAAAGGCCACCAGCCGGGCCCGATGTTTATCAACGAAATACTCATAGTCGATTAAGGTGATATTCTTTTGCGCCATCAGCTTGAAAAAGTCACGATTATAGGCCTGTTTTTTAGCAACATGACTAAACATGAGATAGGTTTTCCCTTCAATCAAAGCTTCATTGGCCACTTCCTTCACGCCAATCAGCAAATCGCAATGCGACACATCATCGACCACCGGAATATTCAGCTTTCGATATTCATTATCCTGATGAACCCGCCATGTACTTGACTGAACAACCAACTCAACTTGCGGGTAGTTTTGCTGAATCAACGCTGCGGTTTCGGGAGTGATGGCCACCCGTCTGTCTTGCCATCGTCTTGTTTCTTGCAGTATTCCTACTTTCATTTTAAGAGCCATTTTCTGTTATTTGCGGTAAGATAGTAAAATCGAACTGTTAAACGATTTTAAAATCAGACAAACCGTTTCCACTTCGTCCATTTTTGTGTACTTTTGTAGTCCTTTATACCGGGGCTGACTGGTTTTGACAGCGGGTAGAAGAGGTATGTAAGCATGTCGAGCTTTGGTTGTTGGCTCGGAAATCTTAATGATCAAACCTTTAATTGGCGAAAACAATTACGCTCTTGCAGCGTAACCGAATCAAGTAGGTTATGCTTAATCCCGGCACCAGGTGCTGGGACAAGACATCGTCCGGATGCTATTGCCTTGAGGCTATTCGATATGACGGTGCAAAAAATCGAGGCTAGTTGAATGTTTGCTTTGTACATTCAGCGAAACTTAAGAAGCTAAGGTAGTAGTCGGTGGCCTTGATCCTGCTGCTACTCGAAAATCAAGTCGAGGCTACACATGTAGAAAGCATATTGCTTCCTCGTTTGGACCCGGGTTCGATTCCCGGCAGCTCCACCCAAAATGCTGACTGTCAATCAATTAATATTGACCTAGTCAGCATTTAGTCATTCAGAAAGAAAACCAGTGTTTCTTCAGGCTTCTTATCTCGTCTTTTCTCTATTCTTAAAACTTTTGTAATTCATCGGGGCCAGGCTTGGCGTAATCCGGATCTTTGGCGCGAATAATGAGTTCACCGCCAACCAATTTCACTTCCAGCGGAACGAACGTAACGCCTTGCTCGTTGATCGTTTGGGCTGTTTCGGAAAGGTCTCTCGTTTGAATCTCCCCTGATGGCAATGGTGGAACATTGGCATTGAAAAAAGCCGTACACCACCATTTTCCATGCTCGTCCTGAAATGGCGTTCCATGCCCGAGGAACCGCCCGACAAACTTACGCTCGCTGTATGGACCCGTGATTTGATCTGCTGTGGCGTAGTAAAGATTATAACTTCCCTTACGCATAATTCCGGTCGACCACCCTGTGCCAAAAAGCACGTATTTTCCATGAATTTTTTGGATCAGGCAACCTTCGTGTCCCATCCTGCTAGTTTTGCCAGAGGGGCCGATGTCCACTGCTTCGCCGGAAAAATCCGAAAGGTCCGGCTTGAGAGGAGCAATTGTAGTGGCTCCCCAAATCATCCACCAGGTTCCATCATCGTTTTTAAACAAAGAAGGGTCGTGGCGTTTGCCGATCTTCGCCCCCATCGGATTAGTCCAGGGTCGCTGGGGCTCTGCTCCCGTGGCCACTGCCATGTTGGCTCCTGCAACAGGCGAAGGACTGGTGTGTACTAAAACCAATTTGCCATCAACAAAATGAAACTCCGGTGCCCACAACCGCCAATCCGACTTCGACACCGTCTTGAACTTTTCCGGGTTTTCTGTAAACCAAAAGCCATCTTCGAGGCTGAACGGTACACCTAAGGATTTCCAATGAATAAAATCTTTCGATTTCCAGGCCTGGAGCTCAAAACCCACAAGACTCGAATCGCCCAATCCAATATTATAGATGGTCTGCTCAGATTCTTCGAGCGTGGGCGCTTGTGTTGTACCTGTAAGGTAAAAAAAACCGTCAGGCCCCTTTACCACGTAAGGATCCCGTATCCAACCATCTTTGACGTGAATGGCACGATCGTGATCAACCAACGCTTCTTTAATTTCTTCGGGGCTCGACAGGGAGCTGGTAACCACATCGTCAGGACCTGACGAAATTAAGAATACCAAAAGCAGTAGTAATTTCATAAGCCAATATTTTTAAATTATTATCATCCATTTAATCGCCTGATTCGCAAAATTGACAGCGCTACCTTCCGCTTTGCTGTCGTTCCAACTCGCGAACTTTAGCCCAGTCTTCCACGAGATGTTTCTGCGCCCATTCGTTCCACATTTTTTTCATTTCACTAACTCGCTCAGGCCATTGACTGGCGAGATTATCCAATTCAGCCGGATCGGTTTTCAAATCATACAATTCCCAGTTTTCGCTATGGGTGGCACTCCATGCCGAAACCAACTTGAAGCTTCCCAGGCGAACAGCTTTGTTTCCTTCATGCTCCCAGAATATGGGTTCATCATGGATTGGTTTGCTTTTATGAATCGCAGGAAAAATGCTTTTGCCAACTAACTTTGGAAGCTGATTTCCTTGGTAGATTTTGGGATAATCGGCTTGTGCCACGTCTTTAATGGAGGCAGCAACATCAGGTAAAAAACCATATTCCTCAACCCACTGACCATGCCTGTTACTGGAAATTCCATCGGGCCAGTGAACAATTAGCGGCGTACTAATTCCCCCTTCGTGCACCCAGTGTTTATATCGCTTAAAGGGCGTATTGGAAGCGTTGGCCCACGCTTCGCCGTATGATAACAGAAAACCTCTTTGGCTTTCGAGATTTTCTGCTTGTCCACCCCCAAGCATGCCCCCCTCGGCGCATGCTCCATTATCAGATAAAAAGAAAATAATCGTATTCTCCAAATCTCCACGTGCTTCCAGAAACTCGACCAACTTGCCAATATTCTGATCCATCCGGTCAATTTGAGCCGCATAAATGGCCATTCGCAGATCCATTTCCTCCTGTTGTTCTTTTGACAAAGCGTCCCAGTCCGGGCCGGCCTGTTCCGACAAGTCCACGTCCCCGGCCAACAGCCCAATCGCCTTCATTTTTTCCAAACGGGCTTCCCTGATTTTTGTCCAGCCATCCAGGTATTTGCCGCGGTATTTGTCAATATCTTCCTTCAAAGCGTGGAGCGGCCAGTGAGGAGCCGTGTAAGAAAGATAAAGAAAGTAGGGCTTATCCGGCGTGGATTCTTCAATAAAACGAATGGCATAGTCGGTAAAGGCATCAGTCGTGTAATACTCACCCTCCGCCTTTACAGGATCATTCCCCAGACTTAATCCTCTTGGTTCCTCAGGCTTGAAATAATTGGATGCACCGGAAAGTATACCATAAAACTGATCGAAGCCACGCTGCAAAGGCCATTTCTCCTTTCCATGATATCCCAAATGCCATTTTCCGGTCATGAATGTTTGGTAGCCATTCAATTTGAGCATTTCGGCAATTGTCAAACACTCCTTATTCAAATATCCTTGATATCCGGGCAATCCGTAATTGTGCTGGGTTGGATTATTTGGGGTATTGGTCATGTGCCCGATCCCGGTTTGGTGTGGATAAAGTCCAGTCATGAGCGAAGCGCGCGTTGGGCAACATCGGGCCGAATTGTAAAATTGTTTAAAGCGCACACCATGCTTGGCCAATTGATCAAGATTTGGAGTTTGGACCTCGCCCCCGTAGCACCCAATATCCGAAAAGCCCATATCATCAGCCATAATCAAAACGATATTTGGCTTTTGTGCGGCAGAAACACTTAGGGTCAAAGTGGATGCCAGCGTCAGCAATGAGAATTTATTCATAGTTTGAAATTATTTGGGTTTGACTGATTTGATCCAGATTGCCTATCTAACGGTCTTAGCCTAACGGTTCCAATGTTGGTGCTTTTTGGCTTCCATCTCAGTTTCCTGTCCCTGATCACCACAATATTCCATCCACTCCTTCAACACACGATCCAGTCGCTCAATGATCTCCTTGCTTTCGGCTTTATCCGCGATGTTGTGCATGCAGTACTGGTCCTTTTCCACATCGTACAATTCAATTGCAGGTCGATGTTGGTATCGCTCCGTCAGCCACTTTGCCTTTGGATCCGTCTCTGCCTTTTCAAGCCAAATTTTAAACAGGCGGCCGGCAGTTTCTGTATTTTTAAAAGTAGCCTCGGGGGTAAGGTTAACGATATAGCGATATTTTTTATCGGCAACCGAACGAATTCCGTAGTATTCGCTTCCACTGTAGATTCCGCGTGTTGTTTGCAAAGAAAAAGTATACTGTTTATGCTGTGTTTCTTTCCCTGTCAGAATCGGCACGATGCTTTTACCGTCCAATGGTGCCGAAGGCTCCAATCCGGCCATATCCACAAAAGTCGGCACTATATCTACATATTCGACAATCGCATCCGATTCGCTCCCTGGTTTAACGAATCCTGGCCAGCGTACAATGTATGCGGAATGAACGCCTGCATCATAGCACGTCCATTTGGCAAAGGGAAGGCTGTTGCCTTGTTCACTCAAATAAACAACGACCGATTGATCCGTAACGTTATGCTTCTCGAGCTTTTCGAGCAAGGTGCCGAACTCGCCGTCCATGTAATTGATTTCGGCCAGGTATTTACAAAACATCTGCCGGGTCTCCTTGGTGTCCACGTAGTATGGCGGAAGCCTAAGTTCATCTGGATTAAACAGTTCCGGATTTCCTTTATTCCACGGTGTGTGCGGTTGATTGGTGGTAACAACCAGGCAAAATGGTTGATCATTCGACGTACAATCCTGGATAAAAGAATCAATCGCAGCAAAATTCAGATCATTGGTTTTGGTCAGGGGAGCATATAAATCCCAGGGAAAAACCGACTCGGGATTCACATGCGATTTACCAACCAACGCCACTTGGTAACCAGCCGGTTTCAATTGCTGAACCATGCTCAGCGTTCCTTCATTCGCAATCGTATGATTGGGATGTGCCCCGGTTTTTACAGGCCACAAACCGGTTAAAAGATTATGCCGGGTCGGGGAACACATGGGAGCCGCCTGAAAACCGTTTGTAAAACGAATGCCCTCGCTTGCAAATTTGTCGATGTTGGGAGTTTGAGAATCCGTACTACCGTAACATCCGATGTCAAAATACGTGCAATCGTCGGCCAAAAACAAAACCAGATTTGGCTTTTCCTGGTTCTGAGCATTTAACGCCAAAGCAGAGCATGTGGCCAGTGCTGCGAGTATTGACTTTTGTTTCATTCGGAAATTAGTTTAGGTGAAAATTTAATTCTTTGTTTCTTTAGCGAATGCCGAGTTCATGAGGCGTTGGGCCGGAAATCGGATAGGGAGTTTCAAAAAGCGCCCGGGTATCTCCCTGCTCATTCATCCACTCCTCCAGCAGTTGGTGCATTTCTTGAATTTGCTCCTGGTGTTCATCGCTGCCAATCAGGTTGTTCTGTTCGGTTGGATCAGTTTCCAGATCATAAAATTCCTCCGCCGGACGAACGTAATACCTCTGAATAATCGCTGCTGCTGCCGGATCGGTCTTGGCTGCTTCATCCCACGAATCCCAATAAGCCCCGGCCCTTGGTTTTCTCAGAATATCGGAATGGTTGGAATGATAGTTCTCCGGATAAAGATTAAGTATGAACTTGAAGCGATCGCCACGGACACTTCGGATGGGATATACGTTCATTCTTCCATCGCCACTGTGGGTGGTAAAAATATATTCGCGAAACTTATCCTTCTTGCCTTCCAACACTTTTATAAACGATTGTCCATCCAAATCACCAGAGACTTTTGTCCCGGCAATTTCAAGCAAAGTTGGAAAAATATCGACCCAACTCACCATCGCATCGGTTCGTGTATCAGGCTTGATGTGTCCCGGCCACGCCACCACCAGCGGCACTTTGGTTCCGGCATCGTACAAATTCCACTTCGCAAAAGGCCATTGCGCACCGTGATCGCTCGAAAAGATAAAAACAAAATTGTCGCCAAAACGCTCGCGAGCAAGTTCATAAATTCTCCCAACCTCCTGATCAATACCAGTGATATCGGAATAATACATGGCGCGGTGCTCACGCGTTTCTTCGGTGTCAATCAGAAAATCAGGGACATTGATTTCTTCCGGTTCATAAAGCAGTTGGTCGGTCCAAAGCACATGTGGCCGACGATCACCCACCAAAAGTGCTATCGGGCCATCTTCGGCCCTGTGATCAAGATAATCTGTCACATTTTCGGTCAGTCCGTTCATTTTTCCACTATAGAAATCAAAGCCACACGTCTGGTTCTCTTGCCCATGGGCCACTTTCCCAAAAGCAGCTACCTCGTATCCAATTTCCTGAAGGTCCTTGTGCAACAAAGGAAACTTTGGATCGGGATAGGTATGATTTGCCTCTGCCCCCGTGCGTGCGGGCATCAGACCGGTAAGCAAAGCGGCTCTGCTCGGAGCACAAGCCGGAGAAGCAATAAAAGCTTTGTTGAACACCAACCCCTGTTCGGCTATTTTTTTCAAATTCGGAGTTTGAACCTGTGTCGCAGGATTATACAGCGGGGTATCCATCCACCCCATGTCATCGGTTATGTAAAACACGATATTGGGCTGCTCTTTCTGTTGCCCCCAGCCACACAGATACGCGGATAAGCCCAAGGTTATCAAACAAGTTTTTCTTACCATACTATGCAAATCTTATCACCACAAACAATGATATTGATTGCATCTTTCTCCTTATCAAAGAGAAAGATGCAATCAAATATTCTTCAACTAATTTCGCCCTTTACGATATTGCCTTTTCGCTTCGGGATGCGTCGCCAGTATCGCTTTTAATTCTTCGGCCACTTTTTTATTCTCATTATAGATATTCTTGGTTTCCAGCGGATCATTCAAATAATCGTACAACTCATACCCTTTCTCTGCTTCAGGATCATTCATATTGGTCCATTCAACCAACCGGTAGCGGTCGGTTCGGATGGCACAGCCCAAATGTCCGCCTTTTGGGAAAGCATGATAAGCATGATCCCTCACCCTCGTTTCAGTATTTTTCAGAACAGGAACCATGCTTGTTCCATCGATTGGCTGAGGCGCTTCCGGTTTTTTCAATCCGGCCAACTCAGCCAGGGTTGGGTAAATATCAACGGTCTCAGCCAACTGGCCGGTGACCGTATTCGGTTTGGCAACACCAGGTGCCACCATGATCATCGGAATAATATTGGCTTGTTCGTAGTTGGTGTGCTTGGTCCAGTAGCCATGATCGCCCAAATGCCAGCCATGATCGCCCCAAAGGACGATAATGGTATTCTCAAGCATGTTCAAACGCTCCAATTCATCCATCACCCGGCCAAGCTGTGCATCCATGTAGCTCATTGAAGCATAATAACCATGAATCAACTTTCTGGTCAACGAATCAGCATAAACATACTGGCCCGCAGGAATAGGTTTAAACTGATCTATTTCACCCCCTCTTTTTGTGGCATATCGGGGAGCTCCTTCGGGGTCTTTCTCATACTCCGGCATGGGCAGTTCCTCCGGATTATACATGTCCCAATATTTTTTTGGTGCACTGAAAGGCAAGTGCGGACGAGCGAATCCAACGGCCATGAAAAACGGTTGTTCCGGATTTTTTTTCAGTTCACGCAAACGGTCGATGGCGTGCCTGGCCACGCGTCCGTCGGCATAGGCATCATCCACCACATCGGGCGACTCCCAAGCTGCTCCCCGGGGTAAATCCCGGTTTGGTGGAAAATCCTCAAAATACATGGGAGTATTCTCAAAGTAGGCTTCCTCACGGGTAAGCTCCCGGTTGGTACTCTCGGGAACCAAATATTCAATGACCTTTTCCTTGTGGTGAGGGACGCTCCACGATGCTTCATCGTTGGTGTTGCCATGTCCGATATGAAAAACCTTTCCCATCGATTCGGCATGATATCCGGCATTCATGAAATGTTGCGGCAGGGTGACCGCGTCGGGATAGGCATCGCGGAACTCGGTTCCAAAATTGTAAAGTCCGGTACTTGTTGACCGGGCACCCAGCATGATGTTGTAGCGCGAGGCCATACAAACCGCCTGGTTGCAAAAAGCTTTATTAAAGCGTACTCCCCTGCTTGCCAGTTTGTCAATATTGGGGCTCACGGCAACCGGATCGCCATAACAACCTAAATTAGGTTTTAAATCGTCAACCAAAAACAAAACCACATTCTTGCGATTTTCATTTGATTGAGACATGGCCTGCTGCCCGTGCCCAACACTCAAACTACAAAGCAAAACTGCAGCGCCAAGTGGCGTTTTGCTTTTAAACGAAAAATTTTTCAACGAATTCATAATACGATGTTTTGAGGATCTGTTCAATCCTAATTTTCAGTTTCAATTTACCGACTGCGCCTCATATTTGGTTTTATCCACATCGTGCGGATAATGCTTGTACCAATCGGTCAACTGCTTTTTTAATTTTCCAGTGATCTCCGGCATTTTCTCAGCCAGATTCTTTGATTCTCCGACATCCTGCATTAAGTTGTAAAGCTGGACATTCGTCCCATCAACATCCATCAACAGTTTGTAGTCGCCTGATCGAATCGCCAAATCCGGGTTATTCTCTCCATTGTAGCCCGGCCGATCGGGTGGTCGAATCCAGAACAGCGGTTTGTCGCGAAGAATTTCCTGCTCTCCCTTCAGAACTTTCAGCATACTTTGCCCGTCGTATTCTACTTCCGGATCAGGATTGGCTCCAGCCAGTTCCATAAATGTAAGTGGCAGGTCGATGGCTGCAAGCACGGTCTTTTCATTGACGGTTCCAGCCTCTTGCTGATCAATTTCAGCTGGCCACCAAACGATAAAAGGCTCGCGAATGCCACCATCATACAAATAGGTTTTGTACCCGCGCAGTTCCCCGGCTTTATTAACTGCCATATCAGGTCCATTATCGCTGGTAAAAACAACCAGGGTGTTTTTATGCAAATCCGGATCATTTCTGAGAAATTCAAACAAACGGCCCATTTGACGGTCCATTTCGTGCATCACCCCAAAAAACCGGGATTTGGTACTTAAATCGCCCCGCAAAGCAAGCGGTGGTTCCAATGGGGTGTGAATATCATCGGGCCACAAATTGATGTAGAAAGGTTTTCCGGCTGCTTGCGCATTTTTTATAGCCTCGAAAGTCCGGTCAACAAAAATCTCGGTGAAATTTTCCCGTTTGGCCCAATGGACTTCTCCTTTACCAAGCGCTGCCGACTGTTTTTCGAGCCCGCGGGTGCTGTCTGGCAAATTAAGGGTTTCGTAGGTCGCCAGGTAACGTTCGCCCAAGCCTTCGAACTGGGTGACCGATTCATCAAATCCATATTCGGTGATCATGGGAACATCAGATACATCACGTCCACCTCCCATATGCCATTTACCAATGTGAGCCGTATAATAACCGGCGGCTTTTAAGTTCCGGGCCACCGAAGGCGCCAAAGGGTTCAGGCAATGATTCATGCCACGCTCTTTGTTGTCAGTTCTTCCGCTAATATAAGAGGTGACTCCCCAGCGGGACGGGTATTGACCCGTTGTAATGGCCACCCGTGAGGGAGAGCAAATGGGCGAATTCACATAGAATTGACTAAAACGTATTCCTTCCTGAGCCAATCGATCAATATTTGGCGTATGAACCTCTTTGTTCCCATAACAACCCAAATCTCCATAACCCATGTCATCAATAAAAATCAGTATAATATTGACTTTCTCCTGGGCGTAGCTGTAAAGACCACTCAAAGCCAAAATTAAAAGTAGAACAAATTTATTCGCATTACTTATCCAATACTTACGCATATTAAGATTTTCAAAATGGTTTCAATTGTTATTTTTATTCCTCGAACAAGACCGAATGAATGTTTCGCAAGGTATCCACAGGAATCTTAATAACTTCTCGGTCGTATGTGATCAGTCCATTTACTTCGCCCTCCACATCGGTTGTCTGGGTATATACAGCAGCCGACAAGCCTTTACTTTTTTTCATTTCAACGATTTGGTCAAATTTGTATTGATAGTTCTTCAAAAGTTCGTCAGCCGAATGGTAGGTTTGATAGCCCCAGTTACGCATATTCGGATTCCACAAGTGACCATCGATTGGGTAACCAATACCGCCATATTCGCCAATTACAGAAGCCCGGTCGAGCGAAGTTGCCGGAACATGAACTTCGGTTTGGTACGTGTGGATATCGTAAATATCACCACACGGTCGAAGCGCCCAGCCACTCACGGCATTCACCAGGCGAGTAGGATCCAAAGCCTTGACCTGATCCGAAATCCTACAAGTGGCATACTGTCCCCAGCCTTCGTTAAAGGGAACCCAAATAACGATGGATGGTGAATTATAATGCAGATCAATCATGCGTCGCAGTTCCCACTCAAACTGTGCAGCATCGGCTGACCGCTGATTCAAATCATCGCCATGACGCGAAACGTGCTGCACCCGTGCAGGGCGTTCCTGGCCGTCTTCAGGTAAAATGACCATACCCGAAGGCATATCCTGCCAGACTAAAATTCCCAGCTGATCGCAATGATAATACCAACGATCAGGCTCAACCTTGATGTGCTTACGGATCATGTTGAAACCCATATCTTTGGTCAGCTGGATGTCATATTTCATCGCTTCGTCAGAAGGAGGCGTGTGCAAGCCATCGGGCCACCATCCCTGATCCAAGGTTCCGTAGTGGAAAAGTGGTTCGTTGTTTAAAAACAAATATTGATTGCCATTCAAGTCGCCCAGGCTGATTTTACGCATGCCAAAATAGCTGGACACTTCGTCCAATATCTCCCCGTCAGCGTTCGTCAAGGTCAACTTTAAATCATACAGAAAAGGATGATCCGGTGACCATAACTCGGGTGCTTCAATTTTAATGTCCATATTGCGATCTGCCACGACTTCGCCTGAAGCTATCTCCTTTCCGTCTTTCAACACCGTAGCAGTTACCATATATTCCGGTTTCAGTGGTTTGTTGAGCATAGGAATAATTGATACTGACTCCGAATCAATGTCGGGTGTAATTTTAGCTTCAGCCAGAAAAGCTTCCGACGAAACCGCTTCGAGCCAAACGGTTTGCCAAATACCGCTGACCGGTGTGTACCAAATTCCCTGTTGCGGCATTTGCTGTTTGCCCCGGGGCTGCACCCCAAAGCTGGATGGATCGTCAACGCAAACAATAATCTCCTGCTGTCCTTTATTTTTCAGATATTTGGTAATATCGAACGAAAAGCGATCGTAAGCGCCCTTGTGCGAACCAACCAACGCACCATTCACCCAGACCGAAGCGGCATAATCCACTGCTTCGAAATTAAGCAGGATACTTTTCCCCTGCCAACCGGCCGGCACTGAAAAAGACCGTTTATACCACAACCGATCATCAGGCATGACTGATTTACCAACACCTGACAAAGCTGATTCGACAGAAAAAGGAACGAGAATTTTCCCTCGAAACTTTTGTGGTAAAGCTTGCTCTCTTTTCTGTATCGTAAAATCCCACAACCCATTCAGGTTTTGCCAGTTTTCGCGTTCGAACTGAGGCCGGGGATATTCATTCCAGACCTGATCCGGAGTAATTTCTGATGCCCACCGGGTCATCATCTTTCCTTGCACAGGCGTCCATTGCTGAGCGCTTGATAAAAGTCCCAAGAGGATAAATAAGCTAACGATGATACTTTTCATTTTGATTTAGTTTAGGTTTTCAATAAAATGAAGTCAAACGGTCTCCAAAGAGTTCGTCTGTCGATAATACTACAAAATTGAAGCACAAATTACTCAGTGCTTTCCCCTTTAAAGTCGCACGAGACTATAGCTACGGCTTTAATTTGTCGAAAACACCCGCCGTGTGCTAATCGTCCAATATCCAAATTTGATTAAGAAACAGGGCCATCAACACGTTTGTGGAGAAGGTCCTGTTTCACACTGCAATCCTACTAGTACCCTGGATTTTGCTCACAAAGCGGATTGGCGTTAATCTCGGTTTGTGGAATCGGGAACAGTTTATGATGCTCGTCAGCAATTGTAATTCCTCTGGCCTTCGCCGAGCTGATAAACTTGCCATGACGCAGCAAATCTTGTCTTCTTACTTTTTCAGCATATAATTCCCAGCCTCTTTCATCCAAAATGCGGTCGCGTAATGTTTCTTTGGTGTAATCGCCAAGAACCAGTGGTGTCGTCAAACCGGCACGATCGCGAACTTCCTGAATCAGATCCAATGCTTCCTGCGTTGGTCCATTCAATTCATTCAAAGCTTCGGCTCGGGACAGCAGGATATCGGCATAGCGAATAACGGCAATGTCATTTCCATGGCTGTTGCCAACGGCATCCGGATCCGGAACATACTTAAATGAGCGTGTGTTGTTATTGTTGAGCAACGAAACCGTATTGCCTGCGGTATTGATATATTCAGAGATGATCAATGCTCTCCGTTCATCAGCCGGATCAAAAGAGTTATAGAAAGAATCCATTACTCTGTCCATTCTGGCCCAATTCCGCATATTCTCTTTAAAAACGATCGAACCATCGACAGTACTTTTAAATTGAGGAGGGAAGGCACCATTCATAAACTCGTTGCCGGGCCCCTGCGTACTGCACGGATATACCCAAACAAACTCCTTCTGCCTGGTTTCATTATCAACTGTAAACAAGGTGGTATAATCGGGCCATAATTCGTATTCATTCAGATCCATCAGATCCTTGGCGGCATCAGCACATTTTTGCCACTGCATGGTATTCAGGTAAAATTTTGTCAGGTATCCCAAAGCGGCTCCCCTTGTTGCCCGGCCGTACTGATATCCTGGCGTATCTCGGGCTGGAAGCACTGAGGATACATCCGAGAACTCTTTTTCCAAAAAAGTTTGCATTTCGGCATCAGTTGCACGAGCCATGGCCAAATCACCGGTTGTCGACAAACGCAATGGCACCGGCCCCCACATGGTATAAAGAATATAATATGCAGAGGCTCTTACAAAACGAGCCTCTGCCACCAATCTTTCTTTTGTTGCATCATCAATAGGCGACTGGTCTATGTTCTCCAATACAAGGTTGCAATTTCGGACCGAATAATAACAGTTGTTCCACAAACCGGTCCAGTGCGTCGGATAGGATGCATCCCAGGTAAAAGCCAGCATGACCGTGGCCTGAAGGTTTACCGCGCCGCCGGTTTCCCAAAAATGGTCACAGGTCCATTCTTCCTGAAACCAGATGTTACCACCAAAGTTATCGGTAATCTGGGCATCACGGTATGCGCCAAAAAGAACGCGTTCAACACCGTTTGCAGAATTAAACAGCGCTCCGGGATCAAGTTGTGAGAATACATCTTCGTTCAGTTGTTCTTCACAGCTGGAAAACATCATTGACGTGACCAGCAAAACGGCTGATATATAATATTTCAATTTCATAACATAAACAGATTAAGATTAAAAACCGAGTTCTACGCCTAAGGTATAAGTTCTATAAACAGGATATGAATTAAAATCGATCTTCAAGCTACTGTCCCCATTGGAGTTAGTAGTCGGATCTTGTCCTGAATAATTCGTGATGGTATATAAGTTTTGACCACTTACATACACACTTATCCGATCAAATACCCGCTTGGTTTTCAGCGGCACCTGATAGCTCAACTGTGCGGTTTGAAGCCGGATATAAGACGCATCCTCAACCGTCAGGTCACTGACTGCCTTGTTGCCCTGCCCTGCCGGATTGACAAACGATGGATATTCGTTTGAAGGATTTGTTTCAGTCCAACGATTCAGGTATGGCTCGGCCATTCTGTTTCGCCGGTGACTTACCGGATAATACGTTTCAACTTTTGAGTTATTCAACATATCAACACCGGTAGCTGCATCAATAAAAACATTCAACTGAAAGTTCTTGTATTCCAGAGCATTTGTCATACCCATTGTAAAAGAAGGAAATGATTTTCCAAGGATAACACGGTCGTTGGTGTTGACAACATCATCGCCATTGATGTCTACAAATTTCACATCGCCTGGCTTCACGGGATCTTTGGTTCCCGAGGCGTCAATCTCTTCCTGCGATTGCCATATTCCGTCTGTCCTGTACCCATAAAATGAGTCGAGCGTTTCTCCCTCTCTGATGATTGCAATTTGAGAAGTTGACTGGCCTGCGCCGGTATGAATAATTTCTGCAATATCACCTGTATCCGTCACTCGGTTGCGCAGGGTGCTGAAATTGAGGCTGGTATTCCACTTCAGTTTTCCCGTCAAATTCCGGGAGTCGACTGTAAACTCAAAACCACTGTTTTTGATGTTCCCAATGTTCGACATGATCGACGTAAAGCCTGTTGACGCCGGAACAGGCAGAGCAAACAGCATGTCAAAGGTATTCTTCTGGAAATAGTCCATAGAAACGGCGATTCGGTTTTCCAGAAAACCCATATCAAAGCCAAAATTGATCTGTTCGGTTGTTTCCCATTTAAGGTCGGGATTGGCAATGCGGGTCGGGGCAAAGGTCACATATGGTTCTCCGTCGAGAATAACCTGAGCTCCTTGTCCAAACGTAGTGATAGAAAGGAAATTACCAATATCCTGGTTGCCTGTTCGCCCAACACTTGCCCTAAATTTCAATGTATTGAAAACATTCAGGTTTTTTATAAAATCATGCTCGTGCATTTTCCAGGCGAAAGCACCCGACGGGAAATAGCCGTATTTACTGTTGGTCCCAAATCTTGAAGAACCATCAACCCGAAGCGTAGCAGTAAACAGGAACTTGTTTAACAAGTTATAATTTGCCCTTCCAATATAGGACAACAACTTGTTGTTGTTTTTCGAACTGTCCATCGTGTAGAGTGAAGAATTGGCCAGAGACATATTATCCGTTTTCGATTCGTCAACCGGAAAACCCTTGCCCGTACCTGAGAAATTTATATTGATAAATTTCTGGTAGGTGATCCCTCCCATGACCGTGAAGCTACTGTTGTTTTCCAGATCGCGGTGATAGGTTGTGGTGAATTCTCCCAGGTAATTGTTCCTGGTACCGGTCAAAACCGTTCCAATCCCTTCGTTTGCCCTTCCATCTTTGGTCAAACGCGAAACGTAGGTATCTCTCCGGCTGTTTCTGCTGTCGAAGCCAACATTTAGCTTCGCCGTCCAGCCTTTCATAAGCGTGTACTCGCCGAACACCGTTCCTAGCGTTCTGTAATTATCTGTCTCGCTGGTTTTACCATAAACAAGAGCCAACGGATTTTCAAGATTCATCCAGGAAACAACCTGATAATTCCCTGCATCGTCAAAAATACTGAGTGTCGGGTCATAGCCCCTTGCGGCATAAAGCGAACTTCCCTCTTCATTGGTGCTAAAGCCAATTGGAACAACATTGTCATGTGTATAAGAAGTTGAGAAGTTAATGCCAAAGGTCATTTTATCAGCTTGATGCTCGAGGTTAAACCTCGAATCATAGCGCTCATAACCAGAGGTGATCAACACGCCATCCTGATTAAAATAATTTAAGGATGCAAAGTACTTGGTCTTATCACTGCCACCAGTGAAAGACAAACTGTGGCTATGAATGACTGCGTTGCGAAGAAGTTCATCCTGCCAGTCGGTTCCGCCATCTTGAATCTCAGTCACCCGCTCGGCTTCCGACACATTGGACCCCGGAGTATCCAGTATTTCATTCAATATCCGCTGGTAGTCATCAGCTTTAAGAACCTCAATCATGTCCTTCGGTGTCTGAATTCCGGTGTATCCGCTATAGCTAACTCTTAGTGCCCCGGAGGTACCTTTTTTAGTGGTTACCAAAATGACACCGTTAGCTCCTCTGGCTCCGTAGATTGCTGTTGCCGATGCATCTTTTAAAATCTCAATAGACTCAATGTCGGCAGGATTGATGTTTGCCATCGGACTCCGCGGCACGCGTACACCGGGTATAGTTGTCCCGTTTCCGGAGATAACCTGGCTATTTTCAATAGGCAGTCCATCGATAACATACAAAGGACCAGCACCAGCATTAACCGAACCAGCCCCGCGAATTTGCACCGTTGTGCCACCTCCGGGTTCATTACTGGCCTGTGTAATTTGGACGCCTGCTGCTTTTCCTTGCAGCAGACCCGAAATGGTTTGCGTTACACCTTTATTCAAATCTTCTTTTCGGAATGAAGAAACAGAACCGGTCAAATCGCTTTTCCTCACCGTTCCGTATCCAATGGCCACCACTTCTTCCAATCCAATGGTGCTTTCCGTCATCACGACGTTAAAAGTTGATTGACTTCCAACCAAGAGCTCAACACTTTCCATCCCCACAAAGGAAAATAGAAGTGTTTGGTTTGAACCAACATTATTCAAGGTGAATTGACCATCCATGTCGGTAATTGTTCCTTGTGTGGTTCCTTTCACGACGACCGTGGCACCCGGAATAGCCTCTCCATCCGCATTGCTTACCGTGCCCCTAACCGTCCGGTTTTGCTGCATCTGAAAGTTGGCCTGATCGGCCGACAAGACAATCTGCCTGCCAATAACTTCGTAAGTAATTGGGGTGTCAGCCAGTACCTCATCCAAAATTTCCGTGACGTTCTTGTTGATAAATTCTGCTGAAACCTGAGCATCAACATCAATTTTTCCATTGTAGAAAAACCGATATTCACTTTGGTTTTCAATGTCCCTCAAAACGTCTTCAATGGTCGTGTTGTCGGCCACGACCGTTAATTTAGTCGATTGCGAATAGCCATTAGAGGCTAAACTTCCTAAAAATGTGACACATAAGAAAAGAATTGTTAGTCTCATTTTTCTAAAAATTTGGTAAAACAATGGTTTAAAGCCATCATTACATCGCTTTTTTTTCATAGTTTTGAAAATTGGTTTAATGAACTACTTGATTTAAACTATTTACAAAAGAGGTGGGAACCGCAACTTTCCTCCTCTTTTTCTTTTTCAACATTTCATTTAGGTTTTAGTCATTTTCATCACGTTTTAATGGTTTTATTTCTTTTCAATTTTTAATGTCCTGGTATTCTGATCGTAACTATATTCTAAGGGCATCGAACGGCGAATCAATTCCATCACCTCACTCAGGGTTTCCATCTCAATGGTTCCGGTAAACCAAAGATTTTTAATCTCATCGTTATCAACTTCAATTTTTACATTATACCAACGCTCCATGCGCTTGGCCACTTTTTCAAAAGGTTCGCGATAGAAAATCAGTTTTCCATCTTTCCACGACGTGAAAATTTCAGTTTCAACAGTTTGTATTTCAAGTCGATTATTTTCATTAACAAAAGCTTGTTCCCCCGGCTTTAGCGTAATCGACGTGCCGGCGCCGACACGAAGATTGACCGCGCCTGCAACCAGTGTGGTCTGAAAATCATCGTCAGTATAAGCTTTAACATTAAATGAAGTTCCAAGCACCTCTATCTCACCGTAGGCTGTGGAGACTATAAAAGGTTTTCGGCTTTTGATTACATCGAAATAGGCCTCCCCTTCGAGCTGAATGCTGCGCTGTCCCTTAAAATTGGAAGGATAACTCAGTTTCGACCCCGAGTTCAGCCAAACGAGTGAACCATCGGGCAAGGAAAATTTCGACTTTCCCCCGTAGGGTATGGAAATTTCCTGAACTTGCTGATCACTTGAAAACTTCTGAAAATGAACAAAATAGATACCACTTGAAATCAATAAGCCAAAAACAAAAGCTGCTGCAATCGATAAGGCTTTTTGATAAAGAATAGCTTTTTGCGACCGAACTGGCTTTATATTGACTGGCCTGATTCTGGATTTCAAACGATTCCACTGTTGTTCGACCTCAGGATTGTCTGCCTGAATTACTTTTTCCCGAAGTTCTTTCTGCTGCCCGATAAAAAACTGTTTGAAGGTTTCATCGACATGCATCTTTTGTAGCAAATCCTGTTCTTCTGCTGTCGACAATTTTCCTTGCATAAAGCGGAAAATCTGTTCTCTATAGGTCTGATAATTTTGCATTGAATTCTTGCCTTTCTATTGGTAATACAAGAAGACAAGCATTTTTACCAACCTACATCGGTATTTTTTTTCTAATTAAAATTGAAGTGAGTTTGAAAAAAGTGCCCCAAAGATCGAAAATCAGCAGCTACTCTTTTTGTTTTTCGATAAGTAAATAAAAAGCAATAATAAGCTCCGACTCAGTTGTTCCCGGGCTATAGTCATACCCTTAGCCAACTGTTTATCCACCATGGTCATGGAAATCTGCATTTCTTCGGCAATCTCCCGGTTTTTCTTTCCTTCAATCCATTTCATACGAAAAACGATCCCACACTTATCCGGCATTAGCTTGATAATTCGATTTAACTCGCGATGCAGTAAATCCTCCATGGAAACAAATGCGCCACTGGCTTCGAAACTCAAGTGGTGCAACTCTTCGGAAACAAGGCATGCCTGTTGATGTAGATATTTTTCTTCAACAATTCGATGCTTCAAGATATTTAAACACTTATTTTTTAGTACAGTAAAAATATAGCCCGGAATATTTCGCTCGCGTTCCAAAATGCTTTGGTCTTCCCAAAGTTGAAAAAACAAATCCTGAACAACATCATTGGCTTCGTCATCACTGTGAAGAAATGAGGCGGCATATCTCTTTAGCCGAGGATAATATAGCTTGAAAAGATCCTCAAAAATCCTCAGCCTTTCTTCTTGCCATCGTCCGATATTGTTACTATCCCAATTCATTTAAAAAACAATTTGCCGGCAACACATTTTATCGCTAAATAAGGACTTTTGAGCTTCGGCTATTTCTGTCTGTGCACAAATTTAGTTTAGCCAGTGCAGCAGGCATCGTTACTTAAAGATATAATGAATCACCGGCCCTTTTTCCTTTCTTTCGGGAGCTTGGTAAACTCCGGTTTCCTGATCACCCTGACGCTCCCGCCACGCATTCATTTCGGAACGGAACCTTTCCATTACTTCTTTGTAATTCTCATCCAATGCCAGGTTGTGCTGCTCATCCGGATCGTTCAAAACATCATACAATTCTTCAGCAGGGCGGTTGTGATACCGCCAGAGTACAGATGCTGCATGCTCCGCCTTAAACGACTCGTTGATCCAGGTTTCCCAGTATTCGCGTCCGCCGTCATGATCTTTGGCTTTATTCATATGGGTATTGTACTGGATTTCAGGAGCCAGGTTTAAAATGTATTTATAGCGCTTGCTGCGAATCATTCGCATCGGAGCCATGTTCATTGTCCCGTCGCCGGTATGGCTGGCATAAACCAGCTCATGCAGGTCATTGACTTTACCCTGTAGTAAGGGAACCAAACTTTTCCCATCCACCTGTTCTTCCTGATCGCCAGCATTGCCCCCGGCCAGATCAATGGCTGTTGGCACCAAATCAGTGAGCGAGACCAAGGCGTTCGTTTCGCTGCCGCCCTGCAAAGTGTTGGGCCATTTAATCAGCAAAGGGACACGAATCCCGTAATCATAGAGGTTCCACTTTCCAAAAGCCCACTGCGGCCCCTGATCGGCTGTGAAAATCACTATCGTATTATCCTGTAATCCGTACTTTTCCAAGCTATTCAAAAGCTTTCCGACATTACCATCCATCTTGCTAATGTCAGTGTAGTAACGCGCCCTTGACTTCCGGGTAGCTTCGGTATCAATATGGATGGAGGGAATATCCACTTCAGCTGCATCATATTCCGCTTTCTCCGGCCAAATCACATGCGGACTATGGTCATTCACAACCAACATAAAGGGTTCGCCTGTTTTCGAAGCATCTGACAACCACGCATCCACCGGCCCCATGTTCAGGTCGGTCCACAACACGCCTTTGTCTTCATAACCGGGCTCCGGCACATTCGTGTTGTGAATCATATCGAATGGATACGAACTCATGGGCCCGATATGCAGCTTCCCGGCAAGTCCAACCTGGTAGCCCGCCGTCTGAAGGTACTCAGGCAAGGTTTTTATCCCTGCTGCAATACCGGCATGGTTGGCATGTGCCCCATTCCGGAAAGGATACAAGCCGGTATGTATTGAAGCGCGCGATGGCGAGCAGGTAGGCGAACTCGCAAAAGCATTGGAGAACACAACAGATTCATCAGCCAGCTTGTCCAGATTGGGTGTTCTGACCACACGATTTCCATACGGTCCAATGTCGTTGGCTCCCAAATCATCGGCCACAAAAATGACGATGTTTGGATAAGCATCTTTAGGGGCAGGTGCAGACTTTAAGGTTACTGGCAGAATTAATGCCGATGCAATTTGTGAAGCAATTAAGGTCTTAGTTGGTTTCATCCTGATAAAATGTTGTTTTCGGGCAGGCAAGGTATCAAAAATACCTCGACACGCTATCCACCGACGAAATGTTTTTTTATCGCGGGACTCCTGGTCTATTTTTTTAATTGAAAAATACAGGTATGGACTAAGTTCCTTGAAAATTTTATTACTTATAACTCAGCAAACGAAAGCAACCTGAAACAAAAAGCAGTGCATTTTCAATCTGACAATTCGGGAGTTTGAAGGTTTTGAAAAGTTAGGTGTTTTGTTTTTAACAACATAAATTCATGGTTCGATTCCCGGAAGTTCCACTTTTCCAAAAAGCATTCAATAAAAAACTCCTGTAAGCATCACATTTACAGGAGTATTTAATTTGCTGAGTGCGTCTTTAAAGATTGGCAAGTACAGTAAGCACACATTTACCGTGGTAAAGGAGACTGAACCATTACCGACCGGTTAATTCAAACTTATAGCTTCCCGACTCCAACTTGACGATTAAACCATCAGCATCCATATGGACTTGCTGGATGCCGGAAACTCCCTTGACATAGTCTCCCTTTTCCCAAATGACTGTGCCGCCTTCTTTCAATTTCAAATTTTTTAAATCAAATGCTGGAAGGACAACCGTACCTGAAGTATTTGATGGAAGCGTTACGTCATATTCGAACGAACCTTCCGATTTTGTCCAGGATGAAATGACCTGGCCAGCAACGGTTTCCTGCGAAGCCTCAACACTTGTCAAGCCCATGGGAACTGAAGGGCGCA
>NZ_LGIA01000047.1 GCF_001270965.1 Sunxiuqinia dokdonensis
TAGGCCGCGAACCATAGCCTGCAAAACGCACCATCGCCGCGGCGGACGGAAAAGCGAAAGACGTTTTAACCACAGAGGAGCACAGAGGTACGAACGCATGAACGCACGATCCGACCTGTCAGCGTCGCCAGACCTGACAGCGTCAACGAAGAGAACAGGAGCAGTGAAGGGTTGAAGCCAGCAGCTACTCGCCGACAGATTCCGAATCAAGTTCGGAATGACGCTCCGATTGTTGGGGGCAAGCATCAAGTATCAAGCATCCAGTATCAAGCATCCAGTATCCAGCATCCAGTATCAAGCATCCAATATCGAGCATCCAGCATCCAGCATCCAGCAACCAGCATCCAATCGAAAGGTAGGAAAACCAACATATGAACTAAAATCTGTACAACATGGGAAAAAACAACCCCAGAAGTTACAATTGCAAAGACGAGGAATTACCCGTCGTTGCGCAGTATGTCGCCTTTGGCTTTGAGCGCGATTTAGCCGATTTTACCGCTTTCTCGCCCAAGTTCGACGCGGCTTACGCCACCCAATTCACCGACCGCATTGCGGCCTGCCGGCAATTGGTGGCACCCGAAACCGAGTCTGCCGAGCTCAAACAGATCACCACTGAACTGTATGCGCTCATGCAATCCATCCTGATGCCCTTGCGGCACCTCGATGGCTACCTCAAGTTGGCCAAAAACGACCTGCCCCTGTCGGCAGCCGATTTTGGCATCAAAGCTTTGCGTAGCGGATTGCGCAGCAAGGACACCGAAAAGGTGCTCGACGCCCTCCAGTTGATCAACACCAACCTGGATCGCTTCAGCAGCCAGCTCACACCCGTGGGACTCACCGAAGAAATCACCGGTTTTTTCGACACCACGGGCGAAAACCTCAACCAGCTCAACCAGCAGCAATACCAAATTTTGTCCAACCGCCGGATGCTGATTGAGGAGAATGTCGAAATCATGAACCAACTCTACGGCCAGATCCAGGAAATCCTCAGCATCGGGAAAATCCTTTACACCGATGTCGACCCCGGACGCCTGCAAGAGTACACCTTCTCCAAGCTCATGAAACAGGTGCGACAAACCAGCGGCAAAGAAACAACAGCCACCAAGTCGGCACCCCAAGCAAGCTATGAGGATCCCGTGCCTGGAGAATAGGGCTGCGGGCGCGACCCTGGAAAGCAGCTACTCCAACTGCTGACTTCCCGACCGCTGCCCAAAACCACCGTCAACCAACAACAAGCCCGCGTAGCCCGATAGATATCCTACCTGGTAGTATTCAATACTGCCCGACAGCAAATGGTTTTTGCTTTCAAAGTCAATCCCGAAGTTGACCATTTTGACTTTCTCCCACCGCAGGTTCGGGTTTGGCGGGGTCATCACCTGCACATAAGGCAGGCCGGTAACCGAGTTGGTACGATAATAGCCCGTGGCATAAGCGGTCAGCGACTTGTTGAC
>NZ_LGIA01000048.1 GCF_001270965.1 Sunxiuqinia dokdonensis
TTTCCATTGCATAAAGCGGGTTTATTGTATTATCTTGTTCCCTGGCGCTTAGTTTCGAGAAAAAACTTCCGTTTCAAAGTTTTTTCCTCCGGCAAACTCAGTCAGGTATTGAACAGCCGATTGTGTCACTTTTTCCAACTGGTCATGGCTGCCGTACGATACAATCACCATTAAAATGCGCCGCGTATTTTCGTTTACGCCGGTCCGCTCCGAATCGGAGGTGGAAGTGCCAAAAGCACCTTGGTCGTCACGAAATACCGGCATACCTTCAATATTCAATTGGCCCCGGCCTAATCCGGAATAAGCCTCATTGGCCCGGCCAATTCCCATTTCAATGTCGCCTGCAATTTTGTCTTCATCATAACCTCCAATCGAAAAACCGGTACTGATGGATATCAGGTTCAGTAAGTCAACGACATTATTGATTTGGTAAAGACTTTTGCCACTCACCACCCGCCGCAATAAAGCTTCGGACGACAATCGGTAACGGGCAGGATCTTTGCCGCATGCTTTGTAAGCTTCGCGGGCCGCTGCGATGTTCGGATTGTGCCGGATTTCTTCAACCGTTATGTTTTCCTTGACTTCCCTGCTCTTCGCATCAATCAACTGCCACAAATCGGATTGAAATTCCTGAACGACAACCGAACAGGAAATGCAGGACAGATGAATATCAGGACAAGCTTTTGTGAGTTGTTCATCAATTGTGATTGTTCTCATGAATCAGATTTTTGCAGATACATGAAAACAAAAATAGGAATTCGACCCACGTGTGCGAATAAAAAATGAGTAAAGATGAATCTAAGTACTGAAAATCATTCCGGTCGCGTTTCTAATCTTATAAAAATTTAAGATGGAAGCGAAACGGAAGATATTAAATTGGTCCGTGACCTTAAAAGAAGACTTCAGTTCGAATATTTTCGGGTGAAATGCCGTAGCCTTCCAAAATATTGGTCACCTCTTCAATCATATCCGAATTGCCGCACAGGTAACAAATCGAATTCTCATCGACCTTGTGTGCTTTCAGGTAATAACTGACTCGGCCAAAATAATCGCCCTTTTCCTCGCGCGACGTGCAAAGCAAATACCGATCAGGATCAAATGCCGCAATGCCATAAGCTTCGTCGGCAAAATGAACACCGTGGAGCACCTGGTAATTCAAATTGCGATAACTCTGCACAAACGAATGAAACGGGCTGATGCCTGTGCCTGTGGCAATAAACAACAGCGGATGTCCATTCAGCGACTTTTCATCCAAAATAAAAAAACCACGCGGACCTTCAACAGCCAGCTGACTTCCAACTTTCAAATGCCGCAGGTAACGCGAAAATTCGCCATCCTTAATCTCACGAACCAAAAACGAAAGCCGGTTTTCCTGATCTGAGCTGTAGATGGAATACTCCCGTCCTTCGCCGGTTTCCGGGTTGCGAAGAATAGCATATTGCCCGGGTTTGAAACTAAAATTTTGACGATCTAAATGAATAAGAAAGGTTTCCGGAGTGAGCTGTTCCAACTCCAGAACCTGATGTTTTTGTGTTTCCATAAACTAACTTTTCAGGCATTCACATGCCTTTCTGCGTGATAGGAAGAGCGTACCAACGGACTGCTCTCCACATATCGAAAACCTCGTTTATAAGCTTCTTTTCTGTAAATTTCAAATTGTTCGGGGGTAATGTATTCCACCACTTTCATCAGGTTGGGGGCAGGCTGAAGGTATTGCCCCAGGGTAAGCACCTTGCATCCGGCGGCTTTCAAGTCGTCCATGGCTTCGAGCACTTCGTCTGGTTTTTCGCCCAACCCAAGCATAATGCCCGATTTGGGCACAATGCCAGCTTCGGCAATGTACGAAATCACTTGCAGGCTGCGGTCGTATCGGGCGGTGCTCCTGATTTTGGGGGTTAGCCGCTTCACGGTTTCCAGGTTGTGCGAAATCACTTCAGGCTTGGCATCAATCACTTGTTGGACCAAATCCTTTTTAGCGTGAAAATCCGGAATCAGCGTTTCAATGGTCGTTCCGGGGCTTGCGGCCTTGATGGCCAAAATGGTGGTTGCCCAAAATTTGGCGCCACCGTCGGGCAAATCATCGCGGTCAACCGAAGTGATGACGCAGTGTTTCAGGCCCAAAGTTTTGATCGTTTCGGCCAGCCTTTGCGGCTCTTCCCAATCCACCGGATCAGGAATCAGATTCTTCACGTAACAGAAGCGACAGTTCCGGGTACACTTATCACCCAAAATCATAAAACTGGCGGTTCCGGCATTCCAGCATTCGCCCTTGTTGGGGCAATTGCCGCTGGTGCATATCGTATTTAATTTGTGCTCGGCTATTAATCGCTTAACTTTTGAGTAGTTCTCACCACTGGGCAGCGGCGACTTCATCCAACGGGGTAAACGCTCCCTTTTCTCCTTAATGTCTGCCATCTCAAAATAAGTTTTGACCTATAAACATGAAAAGCCCTGCCTTGTTCAAAAAAGATTGAATCGGGGAATGGGAATTGGTCAATGAACCATCAAGCTCAAACCAGCGCTGCTGCATCGGCTTCAATTTTTGGAACTTGAAACTTGTCCGCCAGCTGGCGGATGGAATTTGGAATTTGAAATTTGAAATCCCGACTTCGCGGCGACTCCCTCCGGTCGCCTGGAATTTGTCAGCCAAACAGTGGATGTATTTTAATTTGGCTTGCAAGCAAGCTCCGCAAAAAATTACTTATTTTGTGCCCTTTAAAAGATTGAAGACCCATGACTGATTTTAATACGATTCCCTCGCCTTGTTTTGTTTTGGAAGAAGCCTTGTTACGCAAAAACCTGCAGCTCATCCGTTCTGTAGCCGATGCAGCCGGTGTTGAAATTATTGTCGCTTTCAAAGGCTTTGCCATGTGGAGTGCTTTTCCGGTGGTAAAAGAATACATTGGCGGAGCAACGGCCAGCTCGTTGAGTGAGGCCAAGCTTTGCCGCGACGAAATGAAAAGCCTGGCACACACCTATGCTCCGGTGTACGATCCGGCGGAGTTTGAAGAGCTGATGGCCTGTTCAAGCCACATCACCTTTAACTCACTCAGCCAGTTCGAACGTTTTCAGCCACAACTGGCCCAATCGGGCCGGCCAATCTCAGCAGGCTTGCGGATTAATCCCGAGTTTTCGGAGGTGGAAACCGAGCTGTACAATCCCTGTGCACCGGGATCGCGCCTGGGCGTGATTGCCGAACAGCTGCCCGCCCAGTTGCCCGAAGGTTTGGAAGGCCTGCACTTTCATACGCTTTGTGAGTCGGGATCGTACGATCTGGAGAAAACACTGGCTGCCGTGGAAGAAAAATTTGGCGCTTACCTCAATCAGGTGAAGTGGCTCAACATGGGCGGCGGCCATCTGATGACCCGCAAGGATTACGACACCAAACATCTGATCGGCTTGCTTCAAGGTTTTAAGAGCCGCTATCCGCATTTGCATGTGATTATGGAACCGGGAAGCGCTTTTGCCTGGGAAACCGGTTTTCTGAAAGCGTCTGTACTCGATGTGGTGGAGAACAAAGGCATTCAAACCGCCATGCTCAATGTGTCGTTTGCCGCACACATGCCCGACTGCCTCGAAATGCCCTACCAGCCCCGCATCCGCACCGCCAGCTTTGGCCCGGTAAGCGGAAAACCCACTTACCGCATGGGCGGCAACAGTTGTCTGAGTGGCGATTACATGGGCTACTGGTCGTTTAACAAAGAACTGCAAGTTGGCGACACCCTGATTTTTGAAGATATGATTCACTACACGATGGTGAAAACCACTTTTTTCAATGGCGTGCAACATCCGTCCATTGGCATTATCAAAGAGAACGGTAAATTTCAGCTGGTGCGAAAGTTTGGTTATGAAGACTATAAAAGCAAGCTGAGCTAAGGGGGACATCGACCGGAACGAACTATAATACCGGCGAATAGAGCGGAGTTCCGGATGTCACGACCAGAAAGCGGTCATTGATTGTCATTCAATCGTCATTTGTTGTTTCGAATCCAACAGGCTGATTGATTATTAATTTGTAAATTTGGCTCACAGACAGCTTTTTACTTGTGCTGTGCCGAATATTAGTCAATCTTTTCGCCTATGAAAGACGATTCAAAAAGCCGATACGATCAATTTAACTGGTGGCTTAAAAATAACCCGGTTACTGCTTCGTTACTCTTGATTGGTGCCTTGATCATTGGCTTATCTACCTTCACCGACTCGGCTCAAAATCTGCTGAGTTTTGTTATCAAAGAACAGCGCCCGGATATCAATGGAGAATGGACTGCGGAAGTTCAATATGATTGGACTAAAACCCGGTATACTGAGACCTTTGAATTTGAGGGAGAAGCTGATGTCGCGTTCGGAACAGCAAGTTTCTTATCACGCGACCAAAGTATTTTGGAAGGGCATATTATTAAGAATCAGATTCGATTTGTTACCAAAACAGAGGAATTCAGTGGAAGCCTAGATAATGTGAGAGAAGCAATCCATCATTACACAGGTACCATCAGTGGCGATTCGATTCGCTTTATCTTGCAAACTGAAGGCGGATTTTCGCCGCACACTCCCGTCAGCTTCACAGCCAGAAGAGTTTCCAGTCAGTAACATGGCGATTAAAAACGATTAATGACAACTGAATGACCATCAA